>NZ_JAUBRO010000013.1:0-149038 GCF_036701945.1 Microcoleus sp. MON1_C1
AAGTCGATGTTGTTGCCGTTGTCGCCGACTATGGTGTCGGCACCGCGATCGCCGTACAATGTGTCTCCATTGCGATCGCCAAAAACGCGATCGTCTTGTTTGCCGCCAAATACGGCATCGTTGTCTTTGCCGCTGTAAACGATGTCGTCGCCCAGGCCTGCTGCGATGAAGTCTCGCTGTTGGTCGGCATAAAGGATATCGCTGCCGCCTTCACCTAACACTGTGTCGTCGCCGCCTTTGGAGAGAAACAGTTGGTTAGTTTCGTTTCCTGTTAAGGAATCGTTTCCTTCAGTCCCGATGCGGGTGTTTTGGATGTCGATGAGTTGTGCGGCGTTGGAGTCGAAGTTGAGTATGGGCGAAGGCTGGGGGGGGGTAAATGTGATGTTCGGCGGCTGGGGCAAGGGGTCGCAACCACAACTGGTATCCGGTTCGGGTACTGGGTTGAAGATAGGGGTTGGTTCTGGGGCTGGTTCCGGCGCTGGTGTTGGCGCGGGTGTTGGTGTTGGTTCCGGCGCGGGTGTTGGTGTTGGTTCCGGCGCGGGTGTTGGTTCCGGCGCGGGTGTTGGTTCCGGCGCGGGCGCGGGTGTTGGAGTTGGTTCCGGCGCGGGCGCGGGTGTTGGAGTTGGTTCCGGCGCGGGCGCGGGTGTTGGTATTGGTTCCGGCGCGGGTGTTGGTTCTGGGACGGGTGTCGGTTCCGGTTCTGGGACGGGTGTCGGTATCGGGGCGGGTGTCGGCGTCGGCGCGGGTGTTGGTGTTGGTTCTGGGACGGGTATCGGTTCCGGTTCTGGGACGGGTGTTGGTTCTGGCGCGGGTGTCGGCGTCGGCGTCGGCGCGGGTGTCGGCGTTGGTTCCGGTTCTGGGACGGGTGTTGGTTCTGGCGCGGGTGTCGGCGTCGGCGTCGGCGCGGGTGTCGGTATCGATTCTTTAAGGGGAATGAGAGAGACAGTGGCGACTGCCGCACTGGTGGCGCCGAGGTTGTCTGTAGCGCTGTAGGTGAAGTTTGCCCCTGTGAAATTGCCGGACGCCTGGAAGAACAACTCGGTAATTTGCTCGGCTGTTAGGGTTTGACCAGCCGTGACCCGCACTCCCTGGCTGGGATCACCCAAGAACAGCGTGCCTTCATTGGCTGGCGGCAAGGTGTTTACGGTAAAGGAAACCACCGTCCCGTCTGGGTCGGTTCCTCCGAGTCCGGGGATGTTCACGGTTGTTTCCAGCAACAAAGCGACGCTTGAGTTGTTGGCGACGGGTGGCTGGTCGCCCGTCGCTAATAGTGCTAGCAGGGAGGCTGTAGCGGGGGCTGGACTGATGGCGCCGCGGCGGTCTGTGGCGCTGTAGGTAAAGTTGGTGGCTGCGAATTCGCTGGTTGCTTGGAAGAATAACTGGCTGATTTGAGTTGTGCTCAGTCTTTGGCCTGCCGTGATCCTGATTCCCTGGCTGGGATCGCCCAAGAACAGGACGCCTTGATTAGTGGGTGGCAGGGTGTGGATGGTGAAGAATTCGATCGAGTCGTCGGGGTCTTTGGCCGTCAGCCCTGTGAGGTTGACCGTGCTGTTTGGCGCTAGGGTCTTGCTGAAGTTTGTGGGTACCGGCGGGTAGTTGAACGCCAGCGACACCAGAGAAACTGTGGCTGCAGGACTGCTGCCACCGAGATTGTCCTTGCTGGTGTAGCTAAAGTTTGCCCCTGTAAAATTGCCGGCCGACTGGAAGAATAACTGCGTCATTTGCTCGGCTGTCAGGGTTTGACCAGCCGTGACGGCGACTCCCCCCGTTGCGGGGTCGCCCAATAACAGGACGCCTTGATTTGCCGGCGGCAGGGTGCTGATGGTGAATGTAACCACTGTGCCGTCTGAGTCTCTGCCTCCGAGCCCGCTAATTTGGACAACGCTGTTGGGCGCTAGCGCAGCGTTGCTACTGTTGGCTGATGGAAGTTTGTTGGGTGTTGCCTGCGCGCTGATGGCGGTGGTGACAGTGGCTCTGGACTCGGAACCGTTGTTATTGCTGGGTTCGGGGTCAAAAGTGGTTGATCGACTCTGGGAAGTATTGCTAATGCTGCCCGTCGCTGGAACGACTACTGTTACCTCGCGGTTGATGTTGCTGCCGCTAGTCAAACTGGGAATTGTTGGGAAGGTGACAACCCCTGTCAGGGGGTCGTAAGTGCCGTTATCGGATGCGCTGACTCCCGTTAAACCGGGAATGATGCTGTCTGTAATCACTACGTTTTCAGCAGCATTCGGCCCATTGTTGGCGGTAGTTATAGTATAAGTTACGGAACTACCAGCAGGAGCAGATGTGAGACCGCTTTTGGACGTAACCAGGTCGGCCACAGGATCGATCGAGGTGGTGACTCGGCCCCCCGCCTCACCGGGCACTGCGAGTGTCGAACCGTTGTTGTTCGTTAAGTCAGGGTCTGGAGTGTCCGACCGGCTCAATACAATGTTGGTGATGCTCGTCAGGGTAGGCGGGGGTACAAAAATTAGGCGGCGGGTGACACTGCTGCCGCTGGCTAAAGTCGCGATCGCTGGGAACTCGATCGTCCCTGTGGCAGAATTGTAGGTTCCGCCGTCGAATACGGTGACTCCCGTTAAGCCGGGAATCAGGCTGTCGGTGATGACTACGTTGGTCGCGGGACTCGGCCCGTTGTTGGTAGTAGTAATTGTATAAAGGAGCGTGTCGCCCACCTTGATGCTGGTCGGAGCCGTTTTTTGGGTGACAACATCGGCCACAGCATCGATCGAGGTAGTGACGGTGGCGTTGGGGTTTGTACCGTTGTTGTTGGCCGGAGTGGAGTCGGGAGTGATGGAGGTACTTCTTGCCGTGTTGCTGATGGAAGTTAGGGTGGGCGGTACTTTGAAGCCGATCGTCCGGGTGACTGTCTCCGCGTTGGCGATCGCCACGGGCGCGAAGGTGACAATGCCTGTCGCTGGATCGTAAACGCCGCCGTTAGATGCCGTGACTCCGGTTAACCCGGGAACTATGCTGTCAGTGATGGTTACAGTTTCTGCAGGACTCGGCCCTAAGTTGACTGTGGCGATCGTATAGCTGACTGAGCTACCGGCGCGAGCATCCGTAGAGCCGGTTTTGGTGGTTGCCAGATCCGCGTTGGGCGCAATACTTGTCGTAACCGTAGAGTTAGTGGGAGTGCCGTCTTTGTTGGTTGCCGAGCCGTTGTTGTTAGTGAGGATCGGATCGAAAGTCGCCGCGCTACTCCGGGCGGTGTTGCTGATGTCGGTACGGGTGGCTGGGGCAATGAAACTGATGGTGCGGGTCGCAGTAGCCGCATTTGCCAGCGCTGTCAGTGCTGGGAAGGTGACAATGCCCGAAACTGGGTCGTAACTGCCGCCGTCCGATACGCTGACTCCTGTTAAACCCGGAATAATGCTGTCAGTGATGGTCACATCGGCAGCGGGGTCTGGCCCTATGTTAGTGGTAGTCAATGTGTAGGCGACGCTTGACCCGGCCGAAGTAGTCACAGGGCCACTTTTGGTAGTAACTAAATCCGCGACTGTATCGACAACTGTGGTAAAGACTACACCAGGCGCCTCGATTTGCCCTGGCGCAAGCACACCGCTGTTGTTGCTAAGGTCGGGGTCGAAAGTCGAGCTAGTGCTGAATGCAACGTTGGCAAAACTCCTACCGCTGGTTAAACCGGGCGGCAAATCAATTGTCAGGGTGTAAGTCACAGTCTCGCCGGCATTGAGAACCGGAATTAACGGCCAGGTGACAGCCTTCGTTTGGTTCACGTAAGTGCCGTTGTTGGAGGCACTGAGAACCGGGGGCAATCCGCCCGGACGCAGCAGTTCTACAGGTATTTCGTCTTGAATCAGAACATTTGTAGCAGGCGCTGGCCCCTTGTTTACTGTAGTAATCGTGTAGGTAATGCTGCCTTGGGACTTGACGAACTGCGGACCGGTCTTAATAGTGGCAACCTCTGCGGCGATACTGGGAGGATTGATAGTTTCAACTACCACGTTTTGAAGTTCGTGAATGTTGTTGGCGCCTCCGGTGGAACTGCCAAAACCAAATTTGAAAAGTGGCGGTACTGGGCCGTTTTCGGTGGCCAAGTTGGGGATGTCGATCAATGTAGTTTCGTAGATGTCGTCGAAATTTTCATCGAAGGCAACGGTGAGGCGAGAGGGATTCACCGGATCGTTAGATGGATTCAGCGTAATTTGAACGGATCTTTTGGCTAAATTGCGATCGCTCGTGAACGTATTGCTGAAGTTAAAACTGCTGCCGGGTTCAGGGCCACTAAAGTCAATGCTCGTAGGAATGTTATCGATGCCGAAGGGAACGATCGCATTTGTTAAAAACTTATAACCATCTGCTTCCTTGCCTCTAACCGTTACTGAATCAGGTCTGAAAGAACCAATAGAGGAGCCGGGAATCGGAGGTGGCTGCGGGCCGGAGCGCCCTTCTGTGGATGTGGAAAAATTGCCAAACTCGTCAAGTCCAATGCCTAAATAACCTCCCTTAATACCGGGTATACCCGTTCGTGGAGCGTAGGCCAGAGAACCACCATAACCCCCAGTCCTTGTTGGGCTAACAGTGCCGTCAATCAAGAAGAAACCCAGACCATCCCCTGGCTGAGGGCTAATAAAGGGGCCCTCAGCCCTATATTGCTGGTTTGAATTGTAAGAATAAAAATCAAACTGGACTCTGAGACCGTCGGTTGAAGGAATGGGGTTGTTGTAGATGACAAAGGCTTCCCTATCACCTGCTGCTGGAGTTAATTGCAGAGCGCCATCCCCGGGAGTCGAACCGCCCAAAGCCGGAAGTACGCCGGATACTGTGCCTCCGGTAATGCCGGGGATACGTTGATTGGCTGCTGGAACCCCGCTGGTGGGATTGAACAGTGCCCCGTTGTTTCCCCCGTAAATCCAAGGCCCCCTAACTGTGGAGTTTTTGAAAGTTTCGTTAACTAATGTGCCGAGGGCGTAAGGGTAGGCTTCGAGCACTTCTTTTTCAATGGCGATTCTCGCTTTTATTTCCCCGGTCGCAAATTTTAATTGCCAGTCGCCGCCGAGTGCCGCACTCCCCGTCAAGTTGTCGGAAGCTGCAATATCTGCACCGACCATCAAGCTCAGCCGCCGCACGAAGGCCTCGCCGCTTTCCCCCGCTGCGACGCTGCACCCGAATAACAAGATATCTCCTCTCTCGCTGAGGGCTTTTCCCCACTGCTGTAACAAATGGCTGTAGGTTTCTAAGTTCTCGTTGCAGAGTTCGATCGACCCTAGCTGCACCCCCGCTTCTCGACCGTGAGAAACTATCTGAAGGCTGTCTAAATCGCTGTAATGGGTCAAAATTCTAGTAATTTGCTCGACTCCATCCCGCGTCGAGTCCAGTACAAATACCTCTGTATCGGCTGTTGCTCCTCTTGCCAAGCTGTCGCCGTTCTCTACTCTGGCATCGAGGAACAGTACATTTTTTAGAGTCCGAGGGGGCAACCACGGGGGGTTTGCCCCTACGGTTGCTCGCAAAAATTCTCTGTGGGGATGCCCAATTCTGATGTCGCCACGAAGTTTCTGGGACAGGAAACACTCCTCTGTTTTTACTTGTTTTATTGGTTTTTTCTGATGATAAGTTGCTGTTGATTGGGAGTTAGCGCCCGCAATCCTTGCGGTGGAGTCACATATTTTGGGGGCGATAAAAATTGGTTTGTTGCAGATGCTTTGCATGGTCAAATTGGCTCACGGATTGTAGATGATGTACCCATTTCCCGATGATCATTATCACCTATTGAAAAGGTTTAATTGCAGAGTAAGAGGCTCTGCTGCTTGACTTGGAACAAGAGCAAAAAGCGAATTTTACTCAGCACAAAGCAGTGCTATATTGATATTTGATAGCATTGCCAATATCGCCTGCAGAAGCGCTGAGGATTTGGGGGTTAAATCCCCATAATCTCTCTATCGGGTGATATTTTGCCTTCGGCTTTTTTCTTTTCTGTTAGCGAGTGTATCTGTTACACGCTTATCTCTTACATAGCGCAGTAGATAATAACACGAGTTCTCAAAAAATTACTTAATGAGGTTTTCTGTACATCGTCTAATGCACTTTAATCTGCAGAGAAAATTCACTATTTCTAGATGTATAAACCTGGTTTGAGGGACGAAAAGACTTCTTTGCAGCCCTCGCTCCCGGTAAACAACTAGGTTTCTTTGGTTTTGGTGTGCAAGCCCTGTTCACAATAGCAACCAGACATTTATTAGGGAGTTATAGCCGTGACATAATTATGGCGGCCGTGCCCGAAGTGTTATTCAACTGAAATCTTGTACCATTCTCAATAAGCCTTCTATGGGGGGTTCTCCTGCCCAACCCATAAGAAAATTCACTTGTTGTGAAACAGGGCGGAAAGCCTATTCTTGAAAATGGTGCAACATATGAGATTCAATTGAAATTGGCATACCCTGTATCGACGAAGCGTCTTAAAAATTCATGACTTGGAGTCTGGAGATAGCAATCTAGGTTTGAGACTGTTTCGCTACGATCGCAAAAACAGATTAGTGCCGCCCACAAGCAACTTCTCAAGTTGCCAACTTAGAGTCTTCGAGCTGGTTTCTGTTTAAGATAAATGCTCGGGACAATGTTTCGTGCAGAATTTTTTATGATGTTTTGGAGAAACTGATTTGGAGATTTGCCCCTCAGCTACTTACGATTTTTGTTGGCTAATTTTCTTAACTGCAGGAGTTACGCCCAGAAGACTAGAAACCCAATTTATTCCTAGGTTTCTCGCCGCCCAACCAAAATTTATCATCTAAACTTGGTTTCTGATCGTAAATCCTCAACTAGAAAAACACCGATCGCACTCCGCCAGTTATGGCAACTGTAACCAAGCAATAATGCTCGATTAGGTTTTAATTGCTGAGTTTTGGCGTGGGTCGTCCAAAACAAGCTCCAACAAGAATCATTACACGTAAGTATATATTAACTCATTGATTATTACATCCCCAAATAGGCATAGATACAAGCATCAATATAAGCTATATCTTTTCACCGCGAACGTCAAGAGTTCTGGCTTGGTAGTACCGACAATCTTGACAGGGCCCTGAAGGATTGACAGCGCAGCGAATGTAATTAGAGCGGGCGTTATACTCGCAAGTGATATCGCCGATCGGATAACCGAGACCTTGTATGTAGGTGCGATCGGCAGTTGGTAGTTGAGTTCGCAGGGATCTATTGGCTACCGCAAGTCTGGCCGCTGCAATTCTGTCGCGGGCTTGTCCCTGGGCAGAGCGCATCACCCACAAAGACAGCAGCGAGGGAGCTAAACCTATGAAAATAATCAGGAGAGCAGTTAGCACTTTTTCAGAGCTTATGTGGAGAATATTTGTTTTAATTTAGGCGATCGGCAACAGAAAATCATCCCCGAAAAGACGGTTTTAAATCATAAAAGTTCCGAGCCAAGTGTCAAACTATTAAACCGTTAACCGTTTGCTGGCTGGTGAGGAGGGCGCGAGCTGTTGGAGCCGCTTTCTTCGTAAAGCGCATCGCCAGGGCCCAACAAAGCCAGAAGCCCAGGTAGGGTGTGATATTATGTTCAGTCAATTACCCGCAATCGAATAGGTTTGTAGTGACGACTGCAAGTCCTGATAAAAATCAGAGGACTTGGATTCATCACTACAAACGCAAAATCGGTTATTTTACAGGACTAGATATGAGAAACCGGGTCGAGTTCAAAAACAACCAAGTCAGAACATGGGGCAGCTATTGTTTGAGAAACCCGGTTGCTCTCAAAAACCAAAACGGTTAAACCTTAGCAACATCCCCCGCTAAATCCATCAACGAACCCGCACTTTCCACCTTAGCAACATCTAACAAAGTCTTCAAAACCGAATCGGGATTCAAACTAATCGAATCAATTCCCAACTCAACTAAGAAACGAGCAAACTCAGGATAATCGCTGGGCGCTTGACCGCAAATCCCAATCTTGCGATTGTACTTCTTAGCGGCTTTAATAGCAATTTCTACCATTCGCTTGACAGCTTCATTCCGTTCGTCAAAAATGTGCGCGACTAAAGCAGAATCCCGGTCTAATCCTAATGTTAGCTGAGTTAAATCGTTAGAGCCGATCGAGAATCCGTCAAAAACTTGGGCGAATTCGTCAGCAAATATCACATTGCTCGGCAATTCGCACATCACATACACTTGCAAGCCGTTCTCGCCCTTGACTAAACCGTTTTTTGCCATCTCTGCCAACACTTTTCGCCCTTCATCCGGGGTGCGACAAAATGGAATCATCGGAATCACATTTGTCAAGCCCATTTCGTCGCGAACTCGCTTTAATGCTTTGCATTCCAAAGCGTAAGCTTCGCGGTAATTTGGGTCGTAATAGCGAGAGGCGCCGCGCCACCCGATCATCGGGTTTTCTTCCTTGGGTTCAAACTGCCGCCCTCCCAAAAGGTTAGCATATTCGTTGCTCTTGAAATCGCTCATCCGCACGATAACTGGATTTGGATAAAATGCGGCGGCAATTGTGGCAATTCCGTGGGCGAGTTTGTCGGTGAAGAAATCGGGTTTGTGTGGGTAAAGTGCTGTCAGTTCTGCAATCTCTTCTTTGACTGATTCATCTACCAATTCGTCAAAGTGAATTAGTGCCAGCGGGTGTGCTTTAATGTGATTGGCAATGATGAATTCCAGTCGCGCCAAGCCTACGCCGTCGCAAGGAATTGCTGATAAACCAAAGGCTTCTTCTGGGTTCCCGACATTCATTAAAATTTGAGTGCGGGTGCGGGGTAAATTCTCGATCGCAGTTTCTTGAATTTCAAAAGGAAGCAAACCGGCATAAACTTTGCCTTCGTCTCCTTCTGAACAAGAAATCGTGATTTCTTGCCCGTTTTTCAAGATTTGGGTGGAGTCGCCGGTGCCGACAATGGCGGGAATTCCCATTTCTCTGGCGATGATGGCGGCGTGACAAGTGCGGCCGCCGGAATTGGTGACGATCGCACTTGCTTTTTTCATAATCGGTTCCCAATCCGGGTCTGTTTTGTTGGTAACTAAAACTTCTCCTGATTGAAATTCAGCGATTTTGTGAACATCTAAAATTACGCGGGCTTTGCCTTGTCCGATTGATTCCCCAACGGCGCGTCCTTTTGCTAAAACTGCACTGGTGCCTTGCAATTTGTAGTTTCGCAAAATTTTAGCCGACTTTTGAGATTGTACTGTTTCGGGTCGGGCTTGGACGATAAACAATTCGCCCGTATTGCCGTCTTTTGCCCACTCAATGTCCATCGGGGTATAAGTTCCGCGCACTTTAGAGTAGTGTTCTTCGATCAATACTGCCCATTTTGCTAGTTGCAGAATTTCATCATCTTGTATAGCAAATTTATTTTTTTCGGCTGCTATGACGGAGACGTTTTTGGTGTATTTAGAACCGCCGATATCGTACACCATTTTGAGTGTTTTGCTGCCGAGTCGTTTGTCTAAAATCGGGAGAAAACCTTGTTTTAATGTTGGTTTAAACACGAAGTATTCGTCGGGGTTGACGGTGCCTTGGACGACGTTTTCGCCTAATCCGTAGGCGGCGGTGACTAATACGGCGTTTTTGAATCCGGTTTCGGTGTCGATGCTGAACATGACGCCGGAGGATGCTAAGTCCGATCGCACCATTTTTTGGACGCCGACTGATAGGGCGACTTCAAAGTGATCGAAACCTCGCTGTTGGCGGTAGGAAATCGCGCGATCGGTGAATATGGAAGCAAAACATTTGTGACAGCATTCGAGGACGCCAGCGCAAGCTTGGACGTTGAGGTAGGTTTCTTGCTGTCCGGCGAAACTGGCGTCTGGTAAGTCTTCGGCGGTGGCGGAGGAACGCACTGCTACGTCTGTACTGTCGCCGTAGCGATCGCACAATTTTTCGTAAGCATCTGCGATCGCCGCTTGTAGTTCTCGCGGAAATGGTGTGTCCAGAATCAGTGCCCGCGCTTGCTTGCCTTTTTGTCGCAGGTTCTGCAGATCTTCTACGTCTAAATCGGCAAAAATTTCGCGCAATTTAGCTTCTAAACCCGCAGACTGGATGAAGTACCGATAAGCGTGTGCTGTAGTTGCAAATCCGCTGGGAACTCTGACTCCTTGGGCGGTTAACTGTTGAATCATTTCGCCTAAAGAAGCATTTTTTCCGCCTACTAATGGGATGTCGGCGATGCCGACTTCATCAAACAACAATACTAAGGCTTTTTCTTTGGGAATTAAACCGACTCTTTGTTCAATTGCTAAATTGTCGAGCATTGCTTTTTACCTCTCAACTTCATCTCATTTCTGTTCAAGGACAGAAAACAAAAGACAGCTTATTTTTAATTGTAATTTTGTTACCAAAATTCTCTGATTTTTTCCTAGGCTGTATCAACCGAGTATTCGATTGCCTCTATTTCAAGATTATCACTTTTTTGCTAAATAGCAAGGCCTGTGGAGATTTTTTATTTGATTGCAAAAAGTAAAGAAATCGCAGTAATGAGTTTATCTAAGGTATCATAAAAGAACTGGTAAAAATATGAATAGCGAAGATAGTTCCCACCGCTTTTTTGGCGTTGAGCGCTCATTGGTGCGGGGATATCGCTCGGATGGTGTTGCTAGCGGAATTGACAGACAACAAAGGATGGAGTTCGATCGCGCGATCGGCTGACTCCGCCCAAAAACAGATACTTACTTTCCGACAGGAGCCGTGAGTCACCCAAAATTTTAGATTCTAGTTCAACTTCCCCGATTCATCTGTGGACTTAATCTAAAATTTAAAACCTAAAATCGACTGACCGGGGTGCTAGCCCAAAAAAACACAACACCCAGCAGCTTAGTTTTTTCCTGAAACCGAGATCCTAAAAACCGTAAAATTTTGGCCTCTGATTGCGTGGATCTACTTAGAGCAAAAAAACAGTCGCATAGAGTGGATTGTAATTATTGAACCGCAGAGTTTTTAACTTGGAGCCGCGAGATTTGGAGCGAGGGAACTATTTATATGCTATAATTGTTTTCTCGACTGCTTTATGACAAAGAACAAGGTATATGATATCAGTTTTGAGCCCCCCCGCAAAGCGAAACGGCTTTAAAGTTCTTCTGGTCGAAGACAATCAAGCAGAAGCCGATCTGATCGAAGAATTATTATTAGAAACAAATCTCAGTAGAGCCCAACCCCAAAGGCTATCAGTAAGTTGTACAGACCGTCTCAGCAAAGCGCAGAAACTTTTGGTCAGCGAACATTTTGATGTGATTTTACTAGATCTTTCGCTGCCCGACAGCCAAGACTTAAATACAATTGTCAAAATACAAGAATATAGCCTAAATACTCCGATTGTCGTACTGACTGCCCGCAACGATGAAGAGCTTGCCGTGCAGTCAATCCAAGCGGGAGCTCAAGATTATTTAGTCAAGCGAAAAATCGACAGCGAAGTGTTAATTAGATCGCTTCGCTACGCAGTCGAGCGACAGCACAACCAAGAAGCTTTGCGAAAAAGCGAAGAAAAATATCGCTCGGTAGTCGAGAATTCTCTCGTCGGAATTGCCATTCTGGCTCCTCCTATTTCCCCCTCAGCCCCAGAAAAATGCGAGTGGTTGGAAGTGAACGATGCTTTTTGCAATTTGCTGGGATACGATCGCCAAGATTTTTTGCACGAGAATTGGGATAGGTGGGTTTTTCCTGAAGATGTGCAGCCTACCTTAGAGCAATTAAATAAAATTTTTGCAGGGGAGAGTGAAGGCTATGTTTTAGACCAAAGGTGGCGGAAAAAAGACGGAAAAACAGTTTATACTAGAGTTTCCATGCGCTGTATTCGCGCCCTCGACGGCTCGATCGACCACCTGATTAAAGTAGTCTTGGATGTGAGCGATCGCTACCGTTACGAAGCTCAATTAAAAGCATCAGAAGAGTTTTTAAATCACACGATTAATTCTACTCCTGACCCGATTTTTGTCAAAGATGAGCAGCACAGATGGATCGTATTAAACGATGCTTTTTGCAATTTGATAGGGAAAAGGCGATCGGAACTGATTGGCAAGTCAGGATACGATTTTTTCCCCCCAGATCAAGCGGCTTTTTTTTGGCAACAAGACGAGCAAGTATTGCAAAGATGTATTTCTCAGGAAACGGAAGAAAATTTTACCGATGGCGGCGGAAAAGAACGCATTATATCTACCAAAAAAACAGTTTTTAACAACGCCGACGGTCGTAAAATGTTGGTCGGAACAATGCGAGATGTTACCGAATACAAACGCCAACAAATTGCGTTGCAGGAAAGCGAAGCTCGATTTCAAATAATGACCGACAACGTGCCGGGAATGATTTATCGATATCGGCTTTATGTAGATGGTAAAACATCTTTTACTTACGTTTCTTCGGGCAGTTGGCAGCTCTATAATTTAAAACCAGAAGAAATAGAAGAAAATGCTACTTTGGCTTTTGCAACAGTTCACCCAGACGACATCTCAGACTTGCAGCGCTCGATAGCAGCTTCAGCGGCGACTCAGCAAGCTTGGCAACACCAATGGCGGCAAGTTATGGGAGATCGAGTGAAATGGCTGCAAGGCGCGTCCAAGCCAGAAAAGCAAGCCAACGGCGATATAGTTTGGGACGGTTTGGTGATGGATGTTACGGAATTAAAACAAACCCAGCAAGACCGCGATCGATTTTTTAATCTCTCCCTGGATTTACTTTGCATTGCAGGTTTTGATGGCTATTTCAAACGCATCAACCCCGCTTGGTCGAATTTATTAGGTTATAGCAGTAATGAAATCTTAGCCAAACCTTTGATAGAATTCGTCCATCCAGGAGACCTAGAATTTACTGTAGCGGAATTAGAAAAACTTAAAAAAAGCCACCCTGTTATTAGCTTAGAAAACCGCTATCTTTGCCAAGATGGTACTTATAAATGGCTGTCGTGGACAGCATCGCCGTTTGCAGAAGAAGGTTTGATTTATGCAGTGGCTCGCGACGTTACATTTAGCAAGCAAGCTGAAGCTGAATTGCGTAAGAGCGAAGCCACCAACCGCGCTCTTTTAAATGCGATACCAGACATGATATTTCGCTGTCGGGCAGACGGCACTTTTGTAGACTTCAAACCTGCCAAAGATTTCGAGAATATCCTACCACAAAAATCACTAATTGGCAAAAAAGCACAAGACATATTGCCGACTGCTTTTGCTGAAAAAATCTTGTCCGGCAATCAACAAGCGATCGACAATGGCGAGATTCAATTCGTAGAATATCAAATGCCAGTTAATGGTGAACTGTACGATTTTGAAGCGAGAATTGTCTTCTGCACGGAGGACGAAATTATCGCGATCGTCCGCGATATCACTCAACGCAAACGCTCTGAGTCAGTCCTCCAGAGGCAAGCAGCAGCCATGGCCCAAGCTTCCGAAGGTATCGCCATATTCAGTGCCGACAAAGAGGTGATTTATTGCAACGCAGCCCGAGTAAAAATCTACGGTTACGACTCTCTCGAAGAAATCTTAGGTAAAAGTTGGACAACATTCTACCAAGGTGCAGAGCTGCAAAGGTTCGAGCAAGAAGTCCTGCCGACTTTAGTGCAGAAAGGTTCTTACAGCACCGAAGCAGTAGGATGCCGTCGCGACCGCTCGGAAGTCCCTATAGATGTCTCGCTGACAATGCTGCCCGGCGGGGAAATCATTTGCATTGTTCGCGATATTTCCCAAAGAAAAAAAACAGAAGCAGCACTGCGGGAAAGCCAGCGGTTCGCTCAACAAATTGCTGGGGCAAGTCCTAATATGTTGTATGTTTATGACTTAATAGAACAAAAAAATATCTATGCGAACGCTTCTATATACCGCATTCTCGGCTATACAGTAGAGGAGATTCAGGCAATCGGGCCGTGGATGATGTCAACTTTAATGCACCCGGAAGATGCAATCAAAATACCTGATTATTTACAGCAAGTCGAAACTGGTGCGGAAGGGGATATCTTTGAAATTGAATACAGAATTAGGCACAAGGATGGTTTTTGGCGCTGGATTGTCAGCCGAGATACTGTATTTGCAAAAACAGCAGATGGTAAGTTAAAACAAATTCTCGGCACGGGAACTGATATTACAGAAAGCAAGCAAGCAGAAGATGAAATAAAGCTGTTGCTGGCAGCAACTCAAGCCATTAGTCAGTCGGCCGATTTTCACAGCGCCCTCCCAGATATCCTGCGGTTGCTGTGCAATGCGATCGGCTGGAATTTTGCGGAAGCTTGGATACCGACTGCTAATGGTACTTTTTTGGAACACAGCGAAACTTGGTACGCTAGCGATCGCGATTTAGATAAGTTCGGCCGCGAAAGTAGAAAAATTAGATTCGCCGCCGGAGTGGCAGTACCGGGACGGATTTGGTCAACCAGAAATGTAGAATGGATTGAAGATATTTCTCTAGCTAAAAATCATCTTTTTACCCGATCGCAGATGGCGGCATCAGTCGGATTGAAAGCTTGTTTTGGAGTGCCAATTCACGCTAGCTCCAAGGTGCTGGCAGTTTTAGTATTCTGCAAGCGCGACCGCTCGATTATGGAACCGCGTATTGTAGAGTTGGTTAAGGCTGTAGCGACTCAGTTGGGCGATCATATTCAGCGCAAACAAGCCGAAGAAGAATTGCGTAAAAGTGAAGAACGCTGGCAGTTAGTTCTCAAAGGCAATCAAGACGGAATTTGGGATCTGAATCTTCAAACAAATGAAGCTTTTCGCTCGGCCCGCTGGCACGAAATTATCGGTTACGCAGAGGGCGAAATAGACAGTTGCAACCGCGCATGGATCGATCGCATCCATCCAGACGATCGCTCGCGAGTGCAAGCAGCAATCCAAGATTATCTCGATCGCCAAACCCCCAATTACGCCGCCGAATACCGCTTGCAGTGCAAAGACGGCAGCTATAAGTGGGTGCTCGCCCGCGCTCAAGCAGTGTGGGACGAAGCCGGAAACCCTCTGCGGATGGTGGGTTCGATGACGGATATCAGCCATCGCAAAGCAGCAGAATTAGCTTTACTGCAGGTCACTCAAGCCGTCGAAAGTACCAGCGATGCGATCGTGATCGCCGACTTGAAAGGGCGGTCTATTTACCACAATCAAGCCTTCATTCAGCGCTACGGCTACACGGTGGAAGAACTCAATGATATTGGCGATATGACCGCGCTTTACGTCCGGCATAAAAATTACAAACAAATTTATAAAAGCCTTCGCCAAGGTCGCTCGTGGTGTGGCGAAGTGGCCATGCGAACTAAGAGCTACGAAGCAGTAACTGCTCTCGTGCGAGCCGACAGTATTCAAGATAGTAATGGTAATTACATCGGCTTAATAGGAGTAATTACTGATATCACAAAACGCAAAGAATCAGAAGTAATTTTGCGCCAAAAGTTAAGGCGGGAACACTTGGTAGTAGCCATGCTAGAACGCATTAGATCTTCTCTCAATCTTGAAGAAATTCTTACCAAAAGTGTCGAAGAAGTGCGGCAGTTTTTGCAAGTAGACCGTACTATTATTTACCAATTCAATCCGGAGTGGAGCGGATTTATCGCTGTCGAGTCGGTTGCCGAAAATGTCCGACCAATTGTAGGAACGGAAATTTATGACCCCTGTTTTGGGGCAGCCTACGTTCCTCTTTACCTAGACGGCAGAATTAGAGCCACAGAAGATGTTTGCAATGCCGGCCTGGCCGACTGCCACTTGGCTTTGTTGACTCGGCTCGATGTGAGAGCGAATCTGGTAGTGCCGATTTTGCAAGGCGAAAAGTTGTGGGGGCTGTTAATTGCCCACCACTGCACGGGCCCGCGTCCCTGGCAGCAATTCGAGGGAGAGTGCCTAAAACAATTGGGGGTGCAGTTGGCGATCGCCATTCAACAATCGACGCTATTTGAACAAGCACAAACCGAAATTGCCGATCGCAAACTTGCAGAAGCCGCCCTGCAATTAGCTAAAGAAGCCGCCGAATCCGCCAACCGCGCTAAAAGCGACTTTCTCGCCAATATGAGCCACGAATTGCGGACGCCTTTGAACGGGATTTTGGGATACATTCAACTGCTCAAAGTGGAGAAAAACTTTACCGCCGATCAGCAGGAAAGTCTTAACAACATTCACCAGTGCGGCAACCACCTGCTGATGCTGATTAATGATGTTTTAGACCTCTCAAAAATCGAAGCTAGTAAAATGGAGCTGTCGCTGACAAACGTGCATTTTTCCAGTTTTGTTAAAAGTATTATTGATTTGTTCCAGATGCGATCGGCTCAAAAAGGGATTGCCTTTAATTACGAGCAGATTTCAGCGCTCCCAGAGGGCATTTTGGCAGACGAAAAAAGGTTGCGTCAAGTTTTGATTAATTTGCTCAGCAATGCCGTTAAGTTTACGAACACCGGCAGCGTTACATTCAAAGTCGGTTATGCAGAAAATTTCCCCGATAATTATCCTCAAACCAAGTGCGAAACTTGTAATTTGACAGCGGAAATTGCCACTAAAACGATGATCGATTTGACCGCGAATTTAGACGCGCAGCAAATGTCGCTCCCGCCGCTGGGAACAAAAGAAGCGCCCGAGGTGATAGCAGCAGACAATACCGGCGATCGTGCCCCTACGCCTAAAATTCGCTTTCAAATCGAAGATACCGGCATTGGCATCGGGCAGAATAAATTAGAAGAAATATTTTTGCCTTTTCATCAAGTGGGCGATCATAACAATTTCGTCGAAGGTACGGGACTGGGACTTTCCATCAGCCAAAAATTAGTCAAAATGATGGGCAGCCAAATTCGCGTCCAAAGTACCTCCGGCAAAGGCAGCATATTTTGGTTGGATCTAGACTTGCCAGCAGTCGCCCAGTGTTCGGAAGTCCCCTGCCGGCAAGAAAAAAGGCAGCTTGTAGGTTTTATCGGCGCCCAGCGGAAAGTGCTAATAGTGGACGATCACGAAGTAAATCGCGCCATGTTGCACAGGCTGCTTTTTCATTTAGGCTTTGAAATTGCAGAAGCTACAGACGGCGAAGACTGCTTGCACAAAGCACAGGAATTTCTACCGGATATAATTTTAATGGATTTGCTGATGCCCGTAATGAACGGTTGGGAAGCTACCAGGCGGCTGCGACAGTTGCCGGAATTAAAAGATACGGTTATCCTTGCTTTGTCCGCTAACGTTTACGAGACTACCAAGCAAGAGAGTATACTTGCAGGTTGCGATAATTTTCTCACCAAGCCGATTCAAACTAACGAGCTTTTAGAATTATTGCGCCTGCATTTGAGACTAGAATGGGTTTACGAAGAAAGAGCACAAAGCAAAAAGCGGATCGATCAAACTGCAAAAGCCTGTTCTGAGATTGCTGCTGCTGACTCAACGATGGTGTCTCCTGCCTCAGAGTCAGTCTTGGCGTTGTTAAGATTGGCTGCAATGGGCGATATTGAAGCTATTCTGGAAGAAACTGCTAAACTCGAACATTCTGACGCGACATTAGTGCCTTTCGTTCATCACCTGCGCCAACTTGCTAAAGGATTTCAGCTCAAGCAAATTCGAGATTTTTTGAAGCAACATTTGTCCTAAAATTGACGGTAGCTAACAGATAAGTCAAAATCAGTTAAATCTCGCGCGCTGAGTACCATTCTCAATCAGGGGCTCTGCCCTCCCGCGAAGCGACAACTTAATTTGCTTGGGCGGCCCTGACTCGCAGCGGGCTCCTCAAAAAGTGATTGGAAATAAAAGCATCTAGGAAGCAACCGGATTTCTAGAGCTGCAGAAAATCACTTGAATCCGATTTAAACTCACAACCCACAACTAAAAAGTAAAAAAATTGAATGTTTCCCTTGAATATGAACGATAAGAATTCCGAAAGAAGCATCATACTAATTGTCGATGATAACCAAACAAATCTGGACGTACTTTTCGAGTTGTTAAGGAATTACGGGTTTAAAGTATTAGTGGCTCTAGACGGCGAAAGTGCGATCGAGCAAATTGACTACATCCATCCAGACTTGATTCTTTTGGATATCATGATGCCAGGAATTGACGGTTTTGAAACTTGCCGACGTTTGAAAGGAGACTCGTCAACGCAAGATATTCCCATCATATTCATGAGCGCCCTTTCCGATACGCCTGATAAAGTAAAAGGCTTTCAGACAGGAGCAGTTGACTACATCACTAAGCCTTTCCAGCACGAAGAAGTTTTGAGCCGGATTCAAACCCACTTGACAATCCGCAGCTTGCAGAAAAAACTCGAAGAAAAAAACCTCGAACTTGCCCACCTCAACCAAAACCTGGAAAGACTTGTTGAACAAAAAACCAAGCAATTAATAAACCAGGAAAAAACAGCCATCATCGGACGTTTGACCCAGGGAATGGTTCACAACCTCAAAAGTCCCCTGCAAGTGATCCAGACTAGCGTCGATTTGATTGAAACAAAAGCCACACAAATTCAAGAAGACTCTCTGTTTAATTATACTAAGTATATATTTCAAGCTGTCACAAAAATCAATCAGATCATGGATACTCTGATGATGAAAAGCCGAAACGAGCAAAAGCAAGATTTGCACCCTGTGAATATCAACGATTTAGTGCAGCGAGAAATTCAGCTATTGGAAGGCAACCTGTATTTTAAAAATAAGATTAGGAAAAAATACTTTTATGACGAAGAAATTGCCAGTATTCCCTTAATTTATTCCTATCTTTCTCAAGTATTTTATAATTTAATCAATAATGCAATGGATGCTATGTGGGAAAAGAAAAGCAGAGAAATAACTATCGTGACTCGGCAAGACGAGTCGAACATATACATGGATATTGCAGATACGGGATGCGGCATATCATCTGAAGATTTGCCAAAACTTTTTGACCCTTTTTACACATCCAAGCCGCCTAAAGGCGAGGAAAAAACCGAAGGGGAACCGACAGGAACTGGCCTAGGACTTTATACTTGTATTGAACTTTTAAAACCTTTTAACGGTGAGATTGCTATTAGCAGCAATGTCGGTCAAGGCAGCGTGTTTACAGTGGTGCTGCCCAAACCGCAGAAAAATTGAGCGACTCAACTGAGTTAAATGGTGTCCGGTTAGACAACCATAATTAAGTTTGTAATTAAATTTGTAGCAAGGAATGCAAGTCTTGGTTCCTCTATCGAGAGATGACTTGCATTGCTCAATATAAATAGGCGCTAATTGCGGGCTATTAACCGAACACAATCTCAGAGCGTATCTTGTAAACCAACGGTAATTCTCGTAACTTAGTAGTAATACCATTTTGAAAAAATAATGCCACTTTAGACAAGCTTTAAACGGCTATTTAAAATCTAAAGTTTCAAAGGCTATCAGCAATGCAAATTCTGATTACTCCGCGCTATTTTGACTTGCCTCTTGCTATTCCCCTGCCAAAGGTTGTAAATTAAAATAGAGTTGAGTTGCAATATTGGTAAGACTATGATAAGTTTGGGCCACTAGGTTTCGGGTGAGGCGGAAAACTTGCAGCGAACAACTCAACTCTACAAATAAATCTGCGGGCTCTGCAAGCACACAGCGCACTCTCAAGCGTGCGCTTCAAGTTCCCCAATAATGAGCTAGGTAACTCCATCCGCTGCTAATTTTTTTTATTCCTAAAAACTAGCAAAAGGATACCAGTAAAAAAATACCAGTTTACGCAACAGCCAAACTGCGATAGTCATCAGTCATTCCAAATCTAAAATCTAAAATCTAAAATCTAAAATGGTATGACATCTGTTTTTGAGTCAACTTTAACCCCTGCTTGTTTGAAAATTCTTTTAGTAGAAGACTGTGCAGAAGATGCAGAACTCATTCAAGAACTGCTGTCTGAGTCCCAACTAGGACAATCAATTGATTTGACCAATGTAGTTCGCCTCCGGGAAGCTATAGAAATTTTAAGCGACAAAATTTTTGATGTAATTTTATTAGATCTTTCACTTCCTGACAGCCTAAAATTTAATACTTTTTTCCGCCTTCAAGATTGCGGTATAAATACTCCGATCGTCCTTCTGACAGCGGCCGATGACGAAGAACTGGCTGTCGAGTTAATTGCCGCCGGCGCCCAAGATTATCTGGTGAAAAGACAGGTAGACAGCCGGCTGCTGGTGCGGACGCTTAGGTGCGCGATCGCCCGCCAGAAACGGCAAGCAGAATGGCAAAAAAGTCAAGAGAAATACCTGCGGGTTGTTGACAATATCAGAGAAGTAGTTTTTGAAACAAATACTGCTGGGAATTGGACTTTTCTTAATGCGGCTTGGACGGAAATTACCGGATTTACCGTTGATGAAAGCTTAGGAACTTCCTGTTTGAGTTACATTCATTCTGAGGATCAATACCACTATTTAAATTTGTTTAGACATCGGAGACCAAATCAAGAAACACCCTGTTGTTATCAAAGTCGATATGTTACCAAACATGGCGAAATTCGGTGGGTGGAAGTGCAAGAGTTTTTTATTTTGGGCGGGAACGGAGAGGCGCAGGGGACGACAGGAACTATCAACGATATTACAGATAAAATTTTAGCTCTTTCAGAACTCGAAGCTAGTAAAAAGTTTTTGAATTATACGCTCGATGCAGTTGCCGACCCACTTTTTGTCAAGGATGAACAGCACCGTTGGATACTGTTAAATGATGCTTTTTGCAAGCTGATCGGGAAGCAGCGCGAGGAACTGATGGGCAAATCGGATTATGACTTTTTCCCAAAACAAGAAGCTGAGATTTTTTGGCATACTGACCAACAAGTGTTTAGGACGGGGAAAGAAAACGAGAGTGAGGAAATATTTACGGACGCCAACGGTGCAAAGCACATTGTGTCTACTAAAAAAACTGTCTTTGAAAATACCGATGGCAGTAAAATTCTTGTGGGGATAATTCGAGATATCACTCAGGATAGGCGCAAACAATTAGCCCAGCAAGAAAGCGAAGCTAGACTGCGGCAACTTACTGCCAATTTGCCGGGAATAATTTATCAATTTCGCCTATCAACCGACGGCCAAAAAAGTTTTCCTTATATTTCTTCGGCTAGCCGCGATTTATATGAATTGGAACCCGAAAATATTCAGCAAAATCCCCAACTACTTTTTAGTTGTATTCATCCAGACGACCGCCAAAAATTTGAAGAATCAATTGCTGTTTCTGCGGCAAATATGCAGCTTTGGTACCAGGAATGGCGCGCGGTTTTCCCGTCGGGAAAAATTAAGTGGTTGCAAGGGGTTTCGAGACCGGAACGAGTTAATTTTCCCACAGAAATAGGGCAGGAAGGCGATATAGTTTGGGAAGGCATGGTGCTGGATATTACTGATTTAAAACAGGCAGAAGCAGCTTTGCGGGAGAGCGAAGCCAGATTTCGCTCGCTCGTTGAGAATATCCCCGGCGCTATCTGCCGCAGCTTGTATGATGCTGATGAGACGATGGTATTTATTAGCGATGAAATTGAGGAAATTAGCGGTTATCCTGCTGAGGATTTTATTGGCAAGAACTGCTGGAGTTTTACTAGCATTATCCATGAGGCAGACAAGGAAATGGTCGATCGACAAATCAGCGCAGCAGTAGAGTCAAAACAGCCGTACAATCTAGAATACCGGATTGTTCGCGCTGACGGGGCGGTGCGGTGGATATCGGAAAGAGGTAGGCCAACTTACAATCTAGAAGGGCTGGTTTCGTGGCTCGACAGAGCGATTTTTGACATTACCGATCGCAAACAAGCCGAACTGACTCTCTGCCTGGTAACTCAAGCTGTAGACAGCGCTAGTGATGCGATCGTGATCGCAGATTTGGACGGTTATTCCGTTTATCACAATCAAGCATTTATTCAGCGTTACGGCTATACAGTTGAGGAACTAAATAATGCCGGCGGCCCAGCAGTAATGTACCCCAAATCTCAAGAGTTGAGAAAGTTATTTAGGGTGCTGCGGAAAGGTTTTTCCTGGGAAACTGAAATTCAAATAAAGAGTAAAAATGGCAATATTATAGAAACTTTCTTGCGAGCTAACTGTATTAAAGATAGCGCTAGTCAACCGATAGGAATGATAGCCATAATTGCCGACCTCACAGAAAGAAAACGCACCGAATCGGCATTAAAACTCAGTCAAGAGCGATTGCAGTTGGCGGTTTCAGGCAGCTATTTGGGGCTGTGGGATTGGAATATACCTACTGGCGAAACTTATTTCGACTTTTATTGGAAATCAATGCTTGGCTATGCAGAAACCGAAATTGAAAATAACCTCAAAGGTTGGGAAAGTTTGCTGCATCCAGAAGACCGAGCGAAGGTAATGGAACGTTTAAATTCCTATTTGGAAGGTGAGACTGATATCTATGAAGTTGAATTTCGGATGCTCAACAAAGCGGGCAATTGGCAGTGGATTCTGGCGATGGGCAAGGTAGTCGAGTACGACGAATGGGGTGCGCCGTTGCGGATAACAGGCACTCATAAAGATATCAGCGCCCGCGTTGCAGCAGAAGCCGAAAAAACGCAGTTGATCGCATCTCTGCAACTACTTGCCGAACAGTTGCAAGCCGCGCAAAAAATAGCCCGCATCGGCAATTGGGAATCCGATAGGGAGACAGGAATTATTACTTGGTCAGAAGAACTGTTTCGAGTTTACGGTCGAGAATTGAATCGGCCGCCGACAATGGAAGAACTTTTAGAGCAAATTCATCCCGATGACAAAGAAAGGTTTACACAAGTTGTGCAAAAGGCAGTGACTGAAGGGACAGCTTACGACATCGACCACCGCATCTATGTTCCATCAGGAGAAATCAGGCACGTTAACGCTAAAGGACAATCTGTTAAAAATGAGTTGGGTCAGGTGGTGAGGCTGTTTGGCACGGCAATGGACATTACCCATCGCAAAAAAGCCGAAACTGCTTTGCAAGAAAGTGAACAGCGATTTCGAGCTGTATTTGAACAAGCGGCGATCGGCATTGTGAAAGTGTGGCAAGACGGTCAATTTTTGAATGCAAATCAAGGCTTTTGCAATATTGTCGGATACTCGGAATTGGAACTGAAAGCGCGAAATGTTGGGGATATTTCTCACCCTGAAGATGTAGCAGCAGATGTCGAGTCGCGCCACAGACTGTTAGCTGGAGAAATTTTTAATTATTCGTTTGAGAAACGCTTTATTCGCAAAGATGGTTCATTTGTTTGGACTAATATGACTGTATCTTTAGTGCGGGATGGATTTGGGGAACCTAGCTATGTAATTGGTGTGATTGAAGATATTAGCACTCGCAAACTTGCCGAGGCTATCTTGCGCCAGCAATTAAAGCGAGAACGCCTGGTGGTAGGAATGCTGGAACGCATTCGCTCTTCTCTCAATTTAGAAGAAATTTTGACAAAAACTGTTGCTGAAGTACGGCATTTTTTACAAACAGACCGGACAGTTATTTATCAGTTTAATCCCGATTGGAGCGGTTTTGTAAATGTCGAGTCAGTGGGCGAAAATTGGCGGGCTATTCAGGGAATAACTATTAACGATTCCTGCTTTGAAGACAGCTATGCTTCTGCTTACGAACACGGTCGTGCTGTAGCGGTCGATGATATTTACCAAGCTGATCTTTCCGAGTGCTACATTAATTTATTAAGTCAATTTCAGGTGCGAGCTAATTTGGTAGTGCCAGTTTTGCAAGGCGAGAAGTTGTGGGGGCTATTGATTGCTCACGAGTGCGCTGGTCCCCGCCACTGGGTGGAAATTGAGGTCGAGTGTCTCAAACAAATTAGCGTGCAGTTGGCGATCGCAATCCAGCAATCAATGCTGTTTGAGCAAGCACAAAGTGAAATTGCCGATCGCAAACAAGCCGAGTCAGCTTTGCAGGAATCGGAAGCGCGAGAACGTTCAAAAGCGCTAGAGTTAGAAGCAGCTATTAACAAACTCAGAACCACTCAAGCTCAGCTCGTTCAAAATGAAAAAATGGTGAGTTTGGGTCAGTTAGTTGCTGGTGTTGCTCACGAAATTAATAACCCTGTTAGTTTTATTCACTGCAATCTCACTCCGGCTCGCAATTACACTTTAGATTTGCTGCAAGTGATTAAATTTTACCAGCATTACTGTCCTAATCCTCCAGCCCAAGTCTTGGATAAAATTAATGAAATAGACTTGGATTATATTGCTGAGGATTTCCCGAGATTGTTTAATTCGATGCAAGTAGGAACCGAGCGAATTGTCGAGATCGTGAAATCGTTGCGTAACTTTTCCCGATTGGACGAGTCTGCTGGGAAGTTGGTTAACATTCACGAGGGAATTGACAGCACTTTGATGATTTTGCAAAATCGGTTAAAATCTCACAGCAGCCAGGGAGAAATTCTGATAGTTAAAGATTACCAAGTATTGCCACAAATTGAATGTTTTCCGGGCGAGTTGAATCAGGTATTTATGAATATTTTAATTAATGCGATCGATGCTTTGGAAGAACGAGACAAGCAGCGTCCGATCGAGGAGTGCGATCGACATCCAAGCACGATCGCTATTCGCAGCTATCAGGCGGCTGCCGGCTTCGTAGCGGTATCCATTGCGGATAACGGGCGGGGGATACCGGAGTCAGTGCGATCGAGGCTGTTTGACCCCTTTTTCACGACTAAACCTGTGGGCAAAGGTACGGGTTTGGGATTGTCGATTTCTCACTCGATTATCGTCGATCGCCACGGCGGCAGATTGAGCTGTATTTCCACACCAGGAGACGGAGCGGAGTTTTTGATTGAAATTCCAGTGCGGCCGAATTTAACTGGTACGAACTCAAATTTGGGGCAATAAATTAGGAATTTGTAATTAGAAAAGGGGCAGCGGAAATGAGTAATATCTCACAGCTTTAACCATTTTCAAGAACAGGCAAGATGCCTGTTCCACACAGAGTGAATTTTCTTGTGGGACAGGCATCTTGCCTGTTCCTAAATAAGTAATTGAGAAGGGTGCAGCATCTCAGTAATATCAAATACCGTAGCATCGGAATTATACCCTGAAAGCGAGCATTATCCTTGCTCCGGGTCACTCGATCGCGTCCCGCTCGCACTGCACTCGGAAAATTATTATTCCGATGCAAAGGTCAACAATATGAGTTAGGAGTTCTGAATTATGAGTAAAAAATTAAACAGGATATTACTAATTATCAATTACCAATGACCTTCAGCTTTTACATAAAAATCGGGGAAGATTCCGAGTTACTGCTGGCGTGACAAATGCGGTTTTTGCCTTCGGTTTTGGCTTGATAAAGGGCGCTGTCAGCGCTGCGAATTAGGGTGTTGGGAGATTCCTGGGCAGAAGGAATCGCTGTCGCAATGCCGCAACTGAGGGTAACGTAGGGCCCGATCGACGCTCGCGCGTGGGGCAGTTTCAAGCTGGCGATGCCGTCGCAAATTTTCCGGGCGACAACGTTTGCCCCTTGGGCGCTGGTGTTCGGCAGCACTAGGGCAAATTCTTCGCCACCGTAGCGGGCAGTCAAATCCCCAGCCCGGTTGGTGGCTGTGGCGATCGCCCCGGCAACTTGGCGCAAACAATCGTCCCCGCCCAGGTGCCCATAAAACTCGTTGTAAAGTTTAAAAAAGTCGATGTCAAACATAATTAAAGACAGCGGCAGTTCCTCTCTTGCCAATCGGCGCCACTCTAAGCTCAAAACCCGATCGAACTGGCGGCGATTGGCAATGCCAGTCAGTCCGTCAGTAGTTGCCAGTTGCTGCAATTTTTGATTGGCTATTGCTAGCTTGCGGTAAAGTTGAGATTGTTCGATCGCGATCGCCACTTGATTTGCCAAATGCTGTAAAAAATCTATTTCCCACTGCTGCCATTCCCTGACACCGCAGCAATTGTATGCTGTCACCATTCCCCACAAACTATTGCCATTTTCTGCGATCGAATCCGGCAAATTTTTACCCTCCGCCTGCGGTTTGCCACTCGCCTGCTGCCAGATATAATTTTCTGCTGCATCTGGATTTTTCTCGACTTCCCAAACAAGGGCTTCTTGTGTTTCTTTTGCCGTTTCCCAGTCGCCTGATTGCCAAATTGGCACGCTGATAACTGCTGCAATTTCACAATCTGCCAGCAATTCTTTGCAACTGCCAGCCAAGGGGGCAGTGCTGACATCTGCTATTGCTTGTACCGACTGGGATTCGACTAAAACAAAGCAGGACACCGCCAAAGCAGCACTAATATTTTGGTTTTCAATATAACCTTCTGGCAAACCGTCACCGGCGACGATCGCACCTTTTTGCTCTTCGCCGTCCAATTGAGACGCCCAATCCTGACAGCGATAAATTAAAACGCGGTCTGTTTGGAGAAATTGGCGCACTTCTGCAACGGTATTTTGGAGAATGCTTGCCGGATCAATTGACGATCGAATATGTTCGATCATTTTGCCCAACAGCCGCTGTCGCAGAGCCTGCTGCCGCAATTGTTCTTCGATTTGCTGGCGTTCGATCGCGTAATGGATTGCCCGCACCAGAAGAGTTCGGTGGAATCTTCCCTTTACCAAACAATCTTGAGCGCCCCAGCGCAATACCGACCGGGCCATATTTTCATCGTTGATATCTGTCAGCACCACAATTGGCAATGTGGGCCATCGCCCTTTCAAAACTGCGAGATCCTCGCTTCCCCTCAAGCTGTCTGACCCTGACAAATCTAATAGTATGGCGTCAAACTTGTCTACTTCCAGACGCCCAACTCCTATCTCCAGAGACTTAACAGTTTGGAGAAGAAATAGAGAGTCGCTGAATGACCCTAGAAGGTCTTGGATCATTGTCGGATTTCCCAGGTCATCCTCAACCAACAAAATTTTCAGACATTGGTTACGTGTTAACACAACTATAGCGTTTGGAGCGGGTCTAAGGCCACTTTTTTGTTTCGAGAGCGATACTTGCGATCGGTCAATATTTCTGCTTATCAAATTCACTATACCCTCAAACTATGGATTTAGCCCTCCATTAAAGTTTACATATCCGGCGGGAGTGAAACGATTTCAAACCAATACTCGCATAAAGTCTTCATTACTTCAAGCAATCCTTCAAAAGTGACTGGTTTGGATATGAAAGAATTGGCTCCCAAGCGGTAGCAAAGCAAGATATCTCCTCTGCGGTGGGAAGTTGTGAGCATTACAACCGGAATGTGTTGCAAATGGGGGTCAGATCTGATCGAAGTTAGTGTTTCGCGCCCGTCCAGCCTCGGCATATTCAGATCCAAAAGTATCAAGTCTGGCTGATGCCAATTGCTGCTAGCAAAATATTGACCGCGACGGTACAAGTAGTCTAGCACTTGTTCTCCATTTTCCACAAATTCGCTCGTAATTGCTAATCGAACTTCTCCCAGTGCTTCTTCCATCAAAAAGCGCGTATCCTCGTCATCGTTTGCTATTAAAAGAGTAAATTTTTTCTTTTTATAATTCACGGCTTTGCCTCACTACGAACGTCTTTTGTGAGGTTGCGGGACTGTGATCCGTGTCTGAGTACCGGCAAAGCATCTCTTGCCATCATCCGGTAAATCTGGCTGAGAACACTGAAATTGTGTTGCAGCAATTTACCGTTTTTCTCCATTTGCAAAGGTTTGCGAATCATGCTTGTTTCACTTGGCAGTCTGTCCGAGAAGCGGCAAACTGCAAACACATCACAAATCCTTGTCCGCCAACTACGAGGGAAACTACTGCATCCCAAAGCAAGATGCTCTGGATACAGTTGAAAAAAATTAACAAGTCTTGCGCGCACCGCTGATTTATAAGTTGTAGAAGGAGAGAGCTAATAGATATATATTGATAGATTTTTAGCTCGATGTCATCAGTGAATATGCTACACTTTATCAGCATTTTTGTAAAGAAAACATAAAGATATTTAAAGCTTAAGTAAAGGACAGGTGACTGCTTCAGGCGGACTGCTGACTTCACTTGGTTATAGGAATAGAAAAATAAAAAGTCGAGCCTTGATTGGGTTCTGATTCTACCCAAAGGCTGCCGCCGTGCCGATCGACAATTCTTTGACAAATCGCTAAACCGATACCAGTTCCCGAATACTGTTTTTGGGTGTGCAAGCGCTGAAAAATCTGAAAAATTCGCGGATGGTACTGTGAGGCAATCCCAATACCATTATCCTGCACTGAAAACACCCAGCTATCCCCCTGACGCGAAGCGTCCACATGCACCACCGGCGCCTCACTACTGCGGTACTTAATGGCGTTACCAATTAAATTTTGAAACAGTTGCAGCAGTTGAAAAGAGTCACCTTTTACCCTTGGCAAATTCCCCCTAGTAACTGAACCTTGATTTTCGCGGATGGCCAAATGCAAATTAGCACAAGCATCGTCAAAAACCAGATTGCAATCTATCATCTCAAAAGGTTTCTGACTGCGGCCGACCCGCGAATACTCCAGCAAGTCATCAATCAGCGCCTGCATCCGCTCGCAAGAATTAACAATATTGCGGATAAATTTATTCCCTTGGGCATCAAGTTGTTGGGGAAAGCGTTTTTCTAATAGTTGAGCGTAGCCGGCAATCGTGCTCAAAGGCGCTTGCAAATCGTGAGAAGCCACGTAAGCAAACTGTTCTAGTTCGGCATTAGAACGAGTTAATTCTTGAGCGTAGCGGGTTTGAGTGTCTAAACTCGCTTGCAGGAGTTCTTGTACCAGCTTGCGTTCGGAAATATCCTCGATCGCACAAATCAAATACTGCAGCGTCCCTTTGACATCGCGCATTGCCGAAACAGTAACATTTGCCCAGCGCACAGCTTCATCTTTGCATAGCAAACGCTTTTCCACAGAAAAAGTTTGAATCTTCCCGGATAACAGCGAGCGCAAGTATTCTCTGTCCGCTTCTCTGTCATCGGGGTGAGTAATTGCCTCCCAGTTTTGCTGTAACAATTCGGATTGTGCATAGCGAACAATTTGACAAAAGCCGGGATTTACCCGTATAAATTTACCGCAAAGCGCGGTTTTAGCTATGCCGACCGCAGCTTGCTCGAATATCGCGCGGAAGCGTTCTTCGCTCTCTCGCAGGGCTATTTCTGCTCGTTTGCGCTCGGTAATGTTGCGAAATGTGACTGCCAGACCGTCGTTTAATTTGACCGCCACAATGTGCAGCCAAACAATTGTATCTCGCTCGTGTTCGTAATAAAATTCTTGGTCTACAGTTTCTCCTGTTTCTACTACAGAAACATACAAATCAAATAACCCGTTATTGCTAACTTGGGAAACTTGGGCTAACAAATTTTTACCAACTATCTCATTTAATAGGAGACCATAAAATTTTTCAGCAGCAGCGTTGATCAAGAGCCACTGGAAATCTACAATATTTCCCTCACGGTTGCGGACTGCAGAATAAGCCACCACACAGTCTAAGGAACTATTTAATATGCTAGCAAGCAGCGATTGCGACTGTTGCAGTTGATAATTTTGTTCTTTTAATTGCTGTTGCAGTTTTTGCAAGCCGACTTGCTTGTCGATGCGCGCTAAAACTTCTTCTACTTGAAATGGTTTAGTAATATAGTCGGCTCCTCCTACTCGAAAAGCTTGTAATTTATCGTTCATTTCATCTAATACACTTAAAAATATCACCGGAATTTGTTCGGTTTCCGGTGTCGCTTTCAGTCTCCGACAAACTTCATAACCGTTCATTTCCGGCATTCTAATGTCGAGCAAAATTAAATCGGGGCAATAGGTGATCGCAACATTCAACGCCAGTTGACCGCAAATAGCTCGGTAAACTTGATATCCCTGGGATGTTAGCAGTTTGGATAAGAACCGCAGATTGCTCGGTTGGTCATCAACCACCAATACTTTAATTTCGCTATTATCCATTTATTTTAAACTCGATTGAGTTAAATCCATGATCTTGTCGAGTCTGTAATCGGCAAGCAAATCTTTTAAAGCCTCAGCTAAAGTTGGATGACTTTCCCAGATGCGATCGACAAGTTGAATCGCCAGCTCTTCATTAACATCATTAGCTGCATCGTAGAGTTCCTGCACCCAGCTTTGAGGCATCTGAGCCAGCAGCCCTCCGAAAAATGAATCCGGTTTTTCGCTCACACAATAACGCGGTAAAGCCCCGGCTGGGAGGCGGGGCAACTCTTGATAAAGATAGCGCACTCCCAAGTAGCAAGCCATCTTATCAAACAGGATTTGTTCTTGAAAAGGTTTCCGCACAAAATCGTCGCAACCTACGGCGATAATGTCGCCTTTTTTTTCCTCAAAAGTGCTAGCAGTCAGAGCAATAATTACAGTTCGCCACTGAGTTTGTTTCTCTTTACCTCTAATTTGTCGGACAGCTTCAAAACCGTCCATTACCGGCATTCGCGTATCCAGCCAAATTAAATGAGGCTGCCAACTTTCCCAAAGTTCAACCGCTTGGTAGCCATTTTCTGCTTCTCGGACTTCAAAACCAATTGGTTGCAACATTTTAACCAGCAGCCGCCGATTTTCTTGATTGTCGTCAACTGCTAAAATCCGATAAACCGGTTGATCTGCTTCTAGTCCGATCACCCGCTGCAATGTCGCCACTGTTATTTCAGACGAAATAGCCGCACATACTCGGATATTAAATTTAAAACTGGTTCCCTCACCTAAAACACTTTTTACCCAAATATCCCCGCCCATAATCTGCACGTATTTTTTAGTAATTGTCAAACCCAACCCCGTACCATCAGCCGCTTTTCTCCCCGCTTGTGTTTGCACGAAAGCATCAAATAAAGTATCAATTTCTGCTGTTGCTATGCCAATTCCCGTGTCTTCAACTTCAAACAAAATTAACAAGGGTTCGAGTGAGGTAGAGTTAGGATGACTTTCCGATTCGGCCGGCTGCTGCGGCTGGTTGCTTTCCACGCTCACGCGCAGCCAAATACGACCCCCGTCGCGAGTAAATTTCATGGCATTTCCCAGCAGGTTAATTAAGCAGACGCGCAGTTTTTTTTCGTCAGCTTTTATATATTGCGGAACATTTGCCTGAACGGAAAATCTCAGTTGCATTTTTTTTGTTTCAGCTTTGATTTGAAACATTTCTTCTAGAGTGTCGAGGAGTTGATAAAGGTCAAAGCTGCGTTCATCTAAGCCAATTATCCCTGCTTCTATTTTCGACAAGTCTAAAACATCGTTAATTAGTTCCAGCAAATGTTGACCGCTGCGGTTAATAATTCGGAGATTTTCAAGATTTTCGTGGCTGAGCAAAGAGTCGCGGCTCATGACTTGGGTAAAACCCAGGATGGCGTTCAGGGGCGTCCGCAATTCGTGGCTCATGTTGGCAACGAATTGACTTTTGGCGAGCGATGCAGCGGCCGCTGCTTCTTCGGCCTTTTTGCGTTCTATTATTTCTTCTTGCAGTTCTTTATTGCGATCGAGCAATTGTTTTTTCAGTCTTTGGATAGTCAGTTGGTGTTCGATTCGCGCTAAAACTTCTGCTACATGAAACGGTTTTGTGACATAATCTACCCCTCCAACTTGAAAGGCGCTTACTTTGTCCAATACTTCATCTAAAGCGCTGATAAAAATAACAGGAATTTCTGAGGTCTTCGGATCTGCCTTGAGCTGCGTGCAGACTTCGTAGCCGTCCATTTCCGGCATTTTGATGTCAAGCAAAATCAAATCGGGAGAACCAGAGCGCGCGGCTCTGATGGCCATTTTACCGTTAATTACGCCGCGGACTTTGTAGCCCCGATCGGAGAGCGTTGCTGATAAAACTTGCAAATTTTCTGGAGTATCGTCAACAATTAATATGTTGCCTTTATTTTCTTCTATTGTATTTGTGGTCATCGATTGCTATTTTTTGTTAATTTAATAATTGTTAATTTTAGGAAAACTGGTTAAATACTCATTATAGCACTCCCTCTTCAAGCAACTGTTTTGATATTTACAGAACTTACCGTAGTTGAGATTTGAGATTTGAGATTAAAGAATTGGGAATTACTGATGATTACCAGGGTGTGGAGCTTGGCTACAAGTCAATTACCCGATCGCCTGCGGGCGAGTTTACAAATAGGGGAGCGACCTAAACCATCAATAATCCTGAGCCTGCCCCTATCCCTTCTTCTGTCATCCTTCAACAATTTCTAAACTCCTCAATCAAATCGATAATCCGATCGCATCGGAAGTTATTTGCCAAATCGGCGATCGCGCTGCGGAAACTAGCATTAATAGAAGGAATCGACAACAACAGCCGAAAAATCTCCTCGTTATCAACCGCATCCGCCGCAGAATACAATTCATCAATCCATTCAGGAGGCATAGCTTCCAAAAATGAAGTATTGAGCGTAAAAGCCAAATCAGCCGTTTCAGTTGCCATAGAAACCTCGGCGGACACCGCAGCATCAGAACTTAGCGAAGCTTCTCGATCGTAAACATAGCGGACTCCCAGATGCTTAGCCATCTTTTCTAGAATCACTTGCTCCCGAAAAGGCTTCGCTACAAAATCATTGCAACCAGCAGACAAAATCAGCGATCGCTCCTCATCAAAAGCACTTGCAGTCAGAGCAATAATCACCGTTGCTTGACCTTTCAAATGCGCTTTAATCTGTTTAGTAGCTTCGTAACCGTCCATCACCGGCATCCGCATATCCATCCAAATCAAATGAGGTTCCCAACTCGACCACATTTCCACAGCTTGAACGCCATTTTCAGCTTCCTGCACCGCAAAGCCGAGCGATGTCAGCATTCTGACCAACAGCAAGCGGCTTTCCAGGCGATCGTCAACAGCTAAAATCCGGTATTCTGGCTGTCCGGGTTCAATACCCACCACTCGGCGAGCTGTTTGAGCCACCTGAATTTCCATTTCATTAGGGAGTGAAACTTTAACATCAAATTTAAAAATGCTGCCGCGACCGAGGGTGCTTGTTACCGTCATCTTCCCTCCCATTAACTGAACGAACTGTTTGCTGATTGGCAAGCCCAAACCGCTTCCTTCTTGAGCTTTTTTCCCGCTTTCTGTTTGCGCGAAAGGTTTAAACAAATTGTCCATTTCTTCGGCAGAAATTCCTGAACCAGTGTCTTGCACTTCAAATAGCAAACAGCAATTCTCTCTTGGCGAAATCTCGGGGTAATTTGTATTTTTTAGCAACTCATGTTTGATTCTCAAATTAACACCGCCTTCCGCAGTAAATTTAATAGCATTTCCCACGACATTTATTAATACTTGTCGCAACTTGCTTTCGTCAGTTTCTATATATTGAGGTAGGTCGGGTCGGAAATCAAAAATTAACTGCAAGCCTTTTTTGTCGGCTTGCAGTTTCAGCATATTTTCAGTATTTTTTAGCATTTTGTGCAAGCCGAAGGTGCTGTTATTAAGTGTCACCAGCCCGACTTCAATTTTTGACATTTGTAGAATATTGTTGATCAGAACGAGCAAATGTTCCCCGCTCTGGCTAATAATTCCTAAGTATTGCTGTTGGTCGGCACCGAGGTTTGGGTCGCGGGCCAGCAGTTGGCTGAAACCGAGAATTGCGTTGAGGGGAGTCCGCAATTCGTGGCTCATATTCGAGAGAAATTCGCTTTTTGCCCTGTTGGCTCTGTCGGCTTCTTCTTTGGCTTTTTGCAGGACTATTTCAGCTTGTTTGCGTTCGGTAATATCGCTAGCAGTGCCTGTGGTGCCGATGATGTTTCCTTCAGCGTCCATGCGCGCGATCGCCTTGGTATTTACATCAATCTTTCTGCCGTCTTTTCCTAATACTATATTTTCGTACTGAAATACAGTTTTTCCCGTCAGCAAGCGCTGCTGAAGTTCCCATTTCCAGTCTATTTCTCCTGGAGCCAAGAAATCGCTAAAAGAACAGCCGAGCATTTCTTCCGGCTCGTAACCGTATATTTGTTTAACTGCTTGGTTCACAAAAGTAATGTGTCCTTGAGCATTGCAAGACCAGATAATATCTTGGGAAGTTTCAACTAAATGACGGTATTTTTCTTCGCTCTCTGCTAGAGCTATTTCTGCCAGCTTGCGTGGGGTAATGTCCATCAAAGTTGTGAATAGTTTTGTCACTTGCCCTTGGTGGTTGACAACTACTTCTCCTCTGGCTTCGATGTAGCGGATGAAGCCGGCTTCACTTATTTGTGATGGGCTATTATCTGCAGCAATTTTTGGTTCCGGGCGCAGAATTCGATATTCCAAACTGTAAGATTGCCCGCTAGCAATAGCAGTGTCGATCGTTGTTTGCCACTTTTGTCGATCGTCCGGATGCACGTATTGCGAAAACTCAGTTAGTGTTGGCGCAGGCTGGGTTGGATCGAACCCAAAAATCCGAGATAACTCTTCCGACCAAGTAGTTGTGTTGGCAGAGAAATCGCATTCCCAATTACCGACACGGGCGATTCTTTGCGCTGCTGCTAAAGAAGCCGCTACAGCTCGGAGTTTTTCTTCGGCTAATTTGCGATCGCTAATATCTTGAATCACTGAAATCACGCAGGTTTCGCCATGAATGTCAATGATTTCTGCTGACAGCAGCCCGGTTCTGAGTTCCCCTGTTTTAGTGCGAAAATCAAATTCGTAGTTGAGAATAATTTGTTTTTCATCTAACATTTTAAACAACTCGCCGTGGGCTTGTATATTTTCCCAAAGATTCAAATCAAGCGCCGTGCGATCGAGGATTTCTGCGGCTGAATAACCGATGGTCTGGCAAAAAGCCTCATTAATTTCTAAATAACGACCGTCATTAAGTCTGGTAATAGTAATCGGGTTGGGAGAAGAACGAAAAGCTTTAGCAAACTTTTCCTCAGACAATCGCAGTTGTGCAGTCCGCTCCTCGACTAAAGTTTCCAATTCTTGATTCAGCTTTTGGAGTTGAGAATTTTGTACCGCTAATTGCTTCTCCCTAAAATAGCTGTTAATCGCTTCTTTTACCGTCAACTTCAAATCTTCTGACTGCCAAGGTTTCGATATGTATCGGTACAATTTAGCATATTTAATAGTATTCGCCACTGCTTCTAGGTCTGCTTGCCCCGTCAGCATAATTTTGATAGTTTTTGGCAAAATTCTGTGAATCTGCTTCAGCAATTCGTCCCCTTTGATATTCGGCATCAGATAGTCGGAAATCACTGCTACGATTTCGCTGCCCTCAGCCAGTAATTCCTCTATTAACTCTAAAGCATCTTCGCCGCCTTCAGCGGTTTCTAATAAATGTTCTTCCCCCAGGGTTTTTTTTAACTCAATTTTCAAACTCTCAAGAATTATCGGTTCGTCATCCACGCAAATAATCACAGGTTTATTGTTCATATTTTTGTCAAACCCGATTTTATAGTTTCTACTAATTCTTGCCGCTCCCACGGCTTGTACAAACAACGGTGCAAGTTTGCTTGCTCCTTCACCCGTGCTATTGCTACTTCGTCGGCTTGCCCGGTCAGCATGACTTTCACAATTTTGGGATATTTTTGGTGAACCATAATCAAAAAATCATCTCCTTTAATACCTGGCATTAACCAGTCAGATACTATGACCAAAATATCACTTTCATCTTCTTTTTGAATTTCCTCAATAATTTCCAGAGCTTCATCTGCATTTTCTGCTACTTCATAGAGGTAAGCATCCCCAAATTCTTTTTTAAGTTGAATTTTTAAACTATTTAACACTACAACTTCATCGTCAACGCACAAAATTACTGGTTTAGGCATAAAACTTTACTTCTATTAAACTTTAAACTTTGGGGTATTTCCCTCTTTTTTTAATTGCTATTAAGGGATTCCGATGGGCAAGGATATAGTAAATTTTGTTTGACCAGGCACGCTTTCTACTTGCAGTTCACCTTGGTGTTTTTCCAGAATTTTTTTCACTATATCTAATCCCAAACCACTGCCTTCCCCTGGAGGTTTAGTTGTGAAAAACGGCTCAAAAATTCTCGGCATAATCTCTGGGGGAATGCCTGGACCACTGTCGGTAATACTGACTGATATTGCGTTCGCTTGGTGTTTGACATCAATTTTTAACACTCCTTTGTTGCCCATAGCTTGTAAAGCATTGTGAACCAAATTTGTCCAAACTTGATTGAGTTCATCAGGATAGCATAGCACAGAGGGCAAATTAGTACCATAGTTTCTGACTACTTCCACACCGTGTTTGATTTGGTAGTGGTAAAGCGTTAAAACAGTATCAATACCCTCGGTAATATTAGCTATTACTTTAGAACCCGACTGGTCGTAGCGAGAGTAGCTTTTCAAAGCAAAAACGATTTTTGCTGCCCTATCCGTAGCCGTAGCAATATTTTTAGTGCTTTTTTGTACCGTAGCAAATTGGTAGGCAGTTTGTACAATATTTCGACTTTGGCTGTCTTTCAACAAAGGCAAAAAACGTTCTACATTATTGCCGATGCCGATATCCAATAAAGTACAGGCAAGACTGGCGGCGTCGTCAATGTTTTCTGATTCTAATTGCCCCTGCAAAAGTTTTTTTAACTGACGTTTTTCTTTACTAGATAATGTATCTGTTTCTTGGCTGGAGTTGTGTAGCAAAGCAAAGAAATCCTCCCGCCGTTCCGGGGATAGTTCTTGAAAAAATATCGGCAACTGCTGCAATTGTTCGGTCAAGAAGTCGGCGATGTTCTGCACCGAAGAGCGAATCGCCCCTAAAGGAGAATTGATTTCATGAGCAACTCCAGCAATTAACTGTCCGAGGGCTGCCATTTTTTCTGATTGAATGAGTTCTTTTTGAGTCCGCTTCAATTCTTCTAAGGTATGAGATAACTCTGCATTTTTTTTGCACAGCGCTGACTCGGCTATTTTGCGGGCGTTGATGTTGCGGGCAACCCAAATGACTGCATCTTTTGAGAACAGAGAAATGCAGGCGGAAAACCAAATTTCGCGGTCACAAACTGTTAAGCTGTAGTCAAAATTGAGAGTTTGTTGTGTTTCTAACACTTGCTGAACTAACACCCACCAATCATCCGGGTTGTCGTCGTCAAAAAAATGTTCTATGGTCAAGCTGACTATATCACAATCAGGCTCAGAAGCCGCTGCCACATTCGTTGGCAAAACTTCTATGTTTCGCTGACTGTCTAGCACGAGAACGATGTCGGTCATCGCTTCAAAAACGGCGCGGACTTTCCTTTCAGAAAAGTGCAATTTTTCTTCGAGCAATTTTCTACCGCTAATTTGTTGCTGCAATTCTTCGTTACTGGCTGCTAGTTGAACCGTGCGGTCTAGAACTCGCTGTTCGAGTTCCGTGTTGAGGCGACGAACTTCATTTTCAGCGGTGGTGCGGTCTTCTATTTCCTTTTTTAACTGACTGTTGGCATTAATTAATTCTAAAGTTCGCTGTTTGATTTGTTCTTCCAAATTTTCATTTAAAATTCGCAATTTTTCCTCGACTTCTGTTCTCCGCAACGCTTCTTTTTGCAATTCTTCGTTCATTTTGTTCAACTCCTGAATTTGGTCGGCAACTGTTTCCTGCAAAAGCTCGACATTTGCGTGCATTTCTACCGGATCTAAGGCCTGCAGCAGGCTAATTTCAGTCACAATTCCGGCTAAATATCCTTCCTCGTCCACCACCACCAAGCGCCGGATGCCGTGCTGCTGCATTAACTGGTGAGCCTGCCACAAGGTGGCTTTTACCTGCAACGGTATCAGCGGAAAACTCATGGCGGCAGTGACGGGAGTACGTGCGAAATCTAGTCCAGAAGCTTGGAATTTAACAATGTCGCGTTCTGTAATTATGCCCACAGGTTTTTGATTTTTGTTGTCGCTGTCAGTGCAAATGACTATGCAGCTTTTCCGCTGGGTTCTCATCTGTTTTGCGACTTCTAAAACTGAGGCGCTGCTTGAAGTAACTATTAATTGTGCAGTCATAATTTCTTCGGCGCGCCACATTTTCAGCAAGTCTGCAGGCTTGAGGATTTGACGGATGCTTTCGGAGGTGATAGCGCCTAGCAAGTTGCCACCTTCGTCTGTGAGGGGTAAATGACGGATTCTTTTCGATCGCAATATGCTCAATACCTTGAAGATATTCCCCGCTTTATCGAGGGAAATGGCGATCGGGTTTTCAGTCATTACCTCAGAAATTGCCACCCCTGCTAGCGGTATTTCGCTAGCAGTTATTTTCACCACATCGCCCTCTGTAAAAATTCCAAGCAATTGCTGCTCAAACGCGATTAAAATGCAACTGGCTCTCGCCTCAGTCATGGCAGCAATTGCGACTTTCAAGGGTGTGTCTGGAGGCAGCACCGGGGGTTTGGGGTCGATCGCCTGTTCTAGCAAGCTTTGGGTATCAGAAGCTGTTGTTGACATGGGCAAATCAAGGGGGATAGATGCAGGCGGAACCGGCACTTAATACCATTTTAGATTTCCGATTTTACAGTCGCGGTACGCTCACCGCAATCCTGGTTTGACATCGGTCTAGAGTTGCATTTTTAGTCGCGCATTGGTAGGGTTTTTAGTACGATCGCGCTAAACGGCGATCGGAATTGACACAATACACGTCCTTTGACCGATAACTGATGTTACTTCTATTTTACCCAAATGTTTTTCCACACTTTTTTTAACAATCTCCAGTCCCAACCCGCTGCCTTCGTCGGCGGGTTTTGTGATAAAGAACTGCTCAAATATTAGTGACCAAATTCCCCGACAATTCAGTTGCCACTGACGAGCAGGCTCTGATTTTCTGCTCTCACCTCTACTTTTAAAACTCGGCAATTATCTATAGATTGTAAAGCATTGTGCATCAGATTTTTGATCCAAACTTGTTTTAGTTTGTCTGGCTCAGACAACAATTTAGGCAGTCGAGCTTGATAATTTATGACAACTTCTACTCTGTGTTTTAGTTCTTTTAATCAACACTTAATAGATTTTTAAGGAACCAGTAATATTGGCAAGTAGGTTTTTTTAAACTTAGAAAAATATATTTTTTCTAAGTTTAAAATTACTTTGGTGGATCTCTCTAGCAAATTATCTTCTTGGGAAGCTGTGAATAAATGGCAGAGACTATCTTCCTGACTCAGCAAGTTAAGCACCCTTTGATGAAATATTTGATGGCAGTGCAAGTTTATGGATGCCGTTAGTTGAGCAAGCAGGTTGCTAGATTCAGAAAATTCGTGTTTTATTTCTGTAAGTTCTTGCCCTACAAAATAGGAATATTGAGATTTTTGGCACAATAACCCATAACTTCAAACTCAGCGTTTTTGAGAGCACTTTAATAGCTTTATCGGAATATTTGCCGGGTTTCCCTGACATGAAACTTGCTGTGAGTGATACAAGCTGCTACTAAATATAATATCCTGTCTCAGAGGCTGTGGGCATTGAACATCGATAACTGTAGCTACGTGTTGCAGTAACTAGCAGCCCAGAAAATCATGGTACCCGCAATTGTAAATAATAACCCTGCCTTTGCGCGCAAGCATTCAAGGCAGGGTTATTATTGAGTATTCCGAATTCTCAAGGGTGAAGCGAGGACGCTGCTGCCGACTTCGGCTGCCCAGCAGTGCACTACTCGCCCAATCGAGTGATTTTAGCGCTGCGTTCGGCCAACATCAGCAGTACATAAATAGTCATTACATAGCCGGCGGCCAGAATGGGAATAATTAGAGGAATATCGCGATAAATCATAATTAGAACCAAAAGTCAAGGACGAGGAGGAGCAGGACAAGTTCAAGACCTACTACATTAAGTCAGTACGCAAGACCATGCCTTGGTTCTGAAGGCTGTTTTTCCATATCAAGCCTGCGGGAACATTTAGGCGTTCCCGGTCATCTATAATGATTTACTGCTTTACAGATGCTTAAACAGCCTAAAACCATCCACTTTAGCTGCTTTGAGCTACCGTGCACATAAGATGCGCTACTCTTAACTTCTGAAAACTTTTAGCCGCGAGGAACTAAAAATCTGTCCCAGAAATTTTGGCTGCGATCGACTAACAAGGCTGGCTCTACGAAACTTTTACAGGCACCTAAAAGCTACCTGCCAGTCTGGCTGTACTTAATGTATAGAATTGTTTAAATCCTTAATACCCATAATAACACAGGGTTTCTGGGATTTAGAGATTTTTTGGCAGTGTCCTTAACAATTCGATACAATAGGGGCAACCCCTCTGACAGCAGGCGACTCACCTCTAGTAGTCGGGTGAGTCCCATCGGGTGACAGATGACAAATAACTGCCGATCGCCTAGATTTTTCTTTTCTATTGCAGAGAATTACCTTAAAATAAAGATATGATTTGTAAAATTTTGTTACTTTACGGCTTGAGTCGGCGTATCCATGATCTCTAGCACTCTCCTATTTTCCTCGGTTGAAGAAGACCTGCGACTGTTGACAGAAAACTTAAAACAGTTAGTGGGTGCCCGTCATCCCATCTTGTACGCGGCTGCAGAATACTTATTCGGCACAAAGGGAAAACGAGTGAGACCCGCAATCGTTCTGTTGATGGCCAAGGCGACTATGCCCGATGGGGAAATCACGGAAAAACACCGCCGGCTCGCTGAAATCACGGAAATGATCCATACAGCTAGTCTCGTGCACGACGACGTGGTGGACGAGTCGGATCTGCGGCGGGGAGTGCCCACGGTTCACAGTCGGTTTAACAACCGAGTGGCAGTATTGGCGGGAGATTTTCTGTTTGCTCAATCTTCCTGGCATTTGGCAAATCTCGACAACCTGCCAGTAGTCAAACTGCTTTCAGAAGTGATTATGGATTTAGCTGAGGGGGAAATTCAACAGGGACTCAATGGATTTGACACCAGCTTGTCGATCGAAGCCTACCTCGAAAAAAGTTATTACAAAACAGCGTCTTTAATTGCCAACAGTTCCAAAGCAGCGGGCTGTTTGAGCGAGGTTTCAGCAGAAATAGCAGACGATTTGTACAACTACGGTCGCAACATTGGTTTGGCATTCCAAATAGTTGATGATATATTAGATTTCACTGCTTCAACGGAAACTTTGGGGAAACCGGCAGGCTCGGATCTCAGAAGCGGTAATCTGACAGCACCCGCACTATTCGCCCTAGAAGAAAAACCTTACTTGGAAGTTCTTATAGAACGCGAATTTGCCCAAGAAGGAGATCTAGAGCAGGCCCTGGCACTGGTAGAAGATTCTAGAGGCATAGAACGATCGCGAGAACTAGCCACAAATCACGCACAAAAAGCCGTCGAATACTTAGCTGCGCTGCCCCATTCAGAGTCCCGTCAAGCTTTGATTGATTTGGCTGAATACGTTTTGAGTAGACTTTATTAGAGGTTAAAAAGTTACACTTTATTGGTAATGGGGAATTGGTAATGGGGAATTCCCAATGCCTAATTCCCTGTTACCAATTAATAGAAAATTGAGTTGTTTAGGCAATATCGGGCGGTGGAGCCGATCGATACTGTTGCAAGTAAACGTTAATTAAACTCTGTACTTGCTCGCGAGGGATTTCCGTCCCGACTTCCTGATTTCCGGGACTTTCAAAAAAAACAATGCTGTCAAGACCTTCCAGAGCTATCATTTGAAATAAAATGTGAGTGACAGGCAAAAGCACCGGTCTGAGGCGATCGCCCCCAGCAGCCGCAGCCTGCGAGGCCTCTTTAATACTCGTCCAAGCATAAATCACCCTCTTCTCCCGTCCCGGTTGCTTGAGATTGCTCAAAACCACGATCGCCCAACTTTGGTCTACCGCTTGCAGGATCGAGTATTCGAGGTGCTGTAGCTGTTGGGCAATTAACACCAGTGCCGGGGCGATCGCCTTTAAGATTTGTGGCGTCGAACCGTCGGGCGGAGCTTTTTCGATCAATGCTTGAATCTGTTGGTCTAAATCCATCAGTCAGTTCTTTGATATCTAAAATTAAAAATTTCAGGTTAGCAGGTCCGCATCCAAGTATATATTACCCAGCACTGCCCTATTAAAGATAAGCTGACACCCATCTAAATTTAATATTTAGCACCCTAGAGTCCTTGTAGCGAGCATTGGGGCAAAAAAATTAAGTGCGTAACAGCTTACACAATGTCATCCAAAAAGTCTAACCATAGGGTGCTGAGCGCTAGCCCTGTCAAGGTGTGTTAAATCTGAGCCCGATAAAAAGCCGAAAACGGCTATTTCACGTTCGGATTTTTCACACTTAAAGCAATAAAAACTGCTTGGGGGAGCTGGGTTTCAAAATCAAAACGCCCAAAGTTAGTAACTTCGTTGTTTACTGAGTCCACCGGTGCTTGCGGCGCACTCTACAAACTCAACCTCGGTGCCGCATAGCATCCTACACCTACAAACTACTACATTTCAAACGTTTGAGGGACTTTTAGCCCAAGCTTTTGAGCCACTTAAGAGCTAGCTGACTATCAGCACCCAGCCCGCTCATGAGTGCAATCTACGTGTTTGCGTCATTGTAGCCGTTGGGTATTGGCAATAGATATTATTTATTACGAGTAGTTTATTTGAGGAAGAAGATTTATCGATCGCCCGCTTTGACATTTCAAGCCTTTGGGGGCATTCTTCACCACTCATGAGCGGGGTGGGTGGTGATGGCGCACCTTACCCCAGATGGCGACTCAAAGAATTTGTTGGCCCTACTCCTCTATATCTATTGTTCCTATTTATAGTTGGTCGATCGTCCTTGACGCTACCCCTACCTGCCGCTGCACCTCGGCCTCATCAGCTACAACCCTAAGCTTTTCGTTTTTAACAGCCCCAGAGTTACCTCAAATGTAACGAAATATTACAACCTGACGCTAAAGCAGCATAGAGGCTTGACAGCAAAGAATTAAGCGGCTAATCTGATATACATACCCGGGTAAGTCAATTCACTGTCATATGCAAGAAAAGCAAAAAGTTACATTGTATCTTCCACCAGAACTGCATCGCCAGCTCAAAATCCGAGCCGCAGTCGAAACTGAACCGATGTCATCAATTGCAGAAAGGGCAATTGTCTTCTACCTAGGAAATCCCGAACTGGTTGACGAAGTAGAAGCCTCCTACGGACAAACCCATCGGGTATACAACTGTCCAGAATGCACGAGTTCAGTAGTAATGCGAGATGGAGAACTGGCATCCGTAACAAGTCAGCCGAGCGTATTGGCTGAACAGGATCTTCCAGTAAAGCAGGTGTCGGGCGTCAGCGCCAGCACGGCCAAACCGGGAGAGGAAGAATTGGTTCCCTGCTAAGAATGCCTTGCTTCCCCAAAAAGCTAAAACTGAAATTTTCAGTAAGAGGGCGAAGGGCAGCATTGAGATTCAGCAAAGATAGCACCGTCTCTAGTGGGTCGAGGACTATGCAAGAAGAGATCAGTATTCTAATCCAAGCTCAATATCCTCTGATCTACCTCGTGACATCCGAGGAAGAGCGGTGTGAGCAAGCAATTTCGACAATAGCTCAAGCAAAACCACAGCGACGAGTATTTATCTGGACTGTAACTCACGGCATTGTGGAGTATGGTCAACCCCGCACCACCACCCAACACAACACCGTCTCGCCAGAGGCAGCAATTGAATGGGTGATCAGGCAGCGAGAACCCAACACTAACGCTAGCATCTACATTTTCAAAGATTTGCATCCTTTTATAGATTCTCCTCCGGTAACGAGGTGGTTGCGCGATGCGATCGCCAACTTCAAAGGAACGCAAAAGACAATTATACTGATGTCTCCTTTGCAGCAAATTCCGATCGAGCTAGAAAAGGAAGTAGTGGTATTAGACTTCGCGTTGCCAGACATGAAGGAACTCAACCAAGTATTGTCTGGTCAGTTGGAGCAAACCAAATCGCGACGCATTACCACAGAAGCGCGAGAAAAACTTTTAAAAGCAGCCTTGGGATTGACCAAAGACGAAGCTGAAAAAGTTTATCGTAAAGCCCAAGTTTCGACTGGGCGCCTCACAGAAGAAGAAGTAGACATAGTTCTTTCGGAGAAAAAGCAATTAATTCGGCGCAACGGCATTCTAGAGTTCATTGAAGAAGACGAAACCCTAGATGCAGTCGGCGGTTTAGAAGAGCTGAAGCGGTGGCTGAGACAGCGTTCCAACGCCTTTACAGAAAGGGCGAGAGAATACGGTCTCCCCCAACCAAAAGGGATGTTAATTCTCGGGGTACCGGGATGCGGAAAATCGCTGATTGCCAAGACCACCTCCCGCCTCTGGGGACTGCCCCTGCTGAGGCTAGATATGGGTAGAGTCTACGACGGCTCGATGGTGGGTCGCTCGGAAGCAAACCTCCGCAATGCCCTCAAAACCGCAGAATCCATCTCTCCAGCGCTCCTCTTCATCGACGAACTAGACAAAGCCTTTGCAGGAGGCACTGGTTCGGCCGACTCAGACGGAGGCACATCCAGCCGGATTTTCGGTTCCTTCCTCACTTGGATGCAAGAAAAGACTTCCCCAGTCTTCGTAATGGCAACAGCCAACCGAATCGAGCGGTTGCCGGGAGAATTCTTGAGGAAAGGCCGATTCGACGAACTCTTCTTTGTTGATCTGCCTACCAAAGAAGAACGCCAAGATATATTTAAGATTCACCTGTCCAAGCGGCGTCGGGAAATTACTCGCTTCGATTTAGAGCAACTTTCCAATGTTTCCGAGGGCTTTTCAGGTGCAGAGATTGAGCAAGCGCTAGTAGCCGCAATGTACGAAGCCTTCGCTCAAGATCGAGAGTTTACGCAGCTAGACATCATCGCGGCCATTAAATCCACAATGCCACTGTCTAAAACAATGACCGAACAGGTCACCGCCCTGCGAGATTGGGCTAGACAGCGTGCACGGCCCGCTGCGTCTTCCGTCGCTGAATACCAGCGAATGGAATTCTAAAAGCTTTCTCCTGGTCCAAACAGGAGCAAAGGCTAGCAACAGCTAGCAGTTCGATTCAAGAGCCGCCCAGCGGCACCGTTAAATCCAGACCGTTGTTGTTTCTCTCTCACTTTTATTAGGAGGAAATCCAATGTCTCACTTTAGCACTCTGCGTACCAAAATCACCGATGCCGAAATCCTGAAAGCTTCACTGCGCGACTTGGGCATTTCAGTCAAGTCAGAAGCCGATGTTCGTGGCTATAACGGTCAGCGCGTTCGCTCCGACATCGTAGCGATTCTCGAAGGCGAATATGACCTAGGTTGGTCTCGCAATAGCGATGGTTCCTTTGACCTGATTGCCGACCTCTGGGGCGTCGCCAAAAAACACAATCAAACTGAGTTAATCAACTCCATTAACCAGAAGTACGCAGTTAACAAGACCTTGGCCGCAGTCAAGCAGCGCGGTTTGCAAAATGCCAACGTTAAGCTGGTAGTGCAAAACTAATTGATCTGCAAGTTTCCAAGCTCGCGGGTTAACCAAACAAACGGGTTAACCCGTTTTTAGATCGCTAGGATGTAGAGGGGGGTCTTTGGACCGCCACATACTTTTTTAGCACCCCCAAGCAGCAGCTTTCAGGTTGAAAGCTGCTGCTTTATGCTTTAATGGTCGGCTACCTAATGCTTCGAGCAATGGTCGATCGTTTGTTGATAAATTTCAAGTATTCGATCGACTTTGCGTTCCCAGTCAAAATGCTGCCGGACCCGCTCCCGTCCAGCGCTACCCATACTCTGCCGCAACTCCGCCGACAGGGCGAGCTTCAGCATCGCATCAGTCAGTCCCTTCACAAAGCCTTCTTTAGAAGCTGGTTCTACTAAAATACCGCAAGTGGAATTTAGATAATCCGCTGGGCCGCCCCAGTTCGTTGCTATCACCGGCAAGCCCACTGCCATTGCTTCCAGAACTACGGCTCCCCCCGGCTCTCGCAAACTCGGGAAAACCATTGCATGAGCTTGTTGCATTTTGAGAGCGCACTCCTGCTGAGACAGCCAGCCACTAAATACAACGCTGCTGTCGATGCCTAAACGAGCTGTTTGAGCTTCGAGTTCCCCTCGGATGTGCCCATCACCGATGATTTCCAAGACTGCATCGGTTTGAGCGGCGACGGGCGCAAAGGCTTCTAGCAGCAAGTCTACAGCTTTCCAGTCGATCAGTCGGCCTAAAAAAATAAAATGAACCTGCCCGGTCGCGGCTCTGGATAAGCTAGAGTCCGCTCGCCACACCGAGAAATCCACGCCGTTTTCCACAAGTTCAATAATTTTACCCTGCACCCCAGATGCAAGTGCCTGCTTCGTGCGATCGTTTGCCACTAACAGCGTCTCGGCTTTGATTTTACCGGGCAAAAGACGATTGAAGAAATCGACGCACTGGTGACCGATCGCGATTAAAAGATCGATGGTCGGGTTTTGGCGCGCTCGAAAGGCCAGAGGAAATTTAACCGACGTGTTCATCGGTCCGATAACTACCGGCACCCCCAATCCGAACATCAACGAAGGAACTGTTGCCGAGACTGGTGTCGGTTCGTGTACAATATCAATCTGGTGTTCGCTCACGAGCCGGCGGACAATACGACGCTGTAGCACTTGGGTGTACAGGTGACTGAGCAGCCCAAAAGTAAATTCATTCACTCTTGCAGGAATAAATCGCCCGCAATTGTGAAGCAGCCGGTGCAGCCAAGTGTCGGGTACAAAGTGCATTCGATCGCGGTCTTCTGGAAACAGCCCTGTGAGTTCTGCTTGGGTGCGCGCGTGCACCACTAACCATGTCTCTATTTGGCGCGATCGAAGTATCCTGAAGTAGTTGACCGGCAGCAATGACTCGCCGCCGAATTTAGTTGAGGCGTTCTGAGCAACAATTAAAAGTCGCATAACTTGTTTTGGGTTCCCGTGGATTGATGCACTCTGAGATGAAATTTATTCTTTGGAATAACTAAGACGGGTTAGTTATTCCAAGTTTTTCCAAGCACTGAGCTAAAGTTTCTGCACTGCGGCCGTGGCTAAATTTGGCGATGATTTTTTTCCGAGCTTCCTGACTGAGGGTCAAAGCAAGTTCTGGATTTTGGAGTATATTGGCGATCGCGTCTGCTAATTGCTCGGGGGCTTCAGGTTCTACAAGTAACCCATCAATGCCGTCATCTATAAGCTCCTTTACTCCTCCTGACCCTGTAACTACTACAGGCATCTCCATTGCCATCGCTTCCATGATCGCGACACCTAGAGGTTCGTGCCAACTGGCAAGGGCAAATACCTGTGCTTTTTCTAGGGACTCATTGACGGTATTTTCAGACACCGCACCGAGAAGGCTAACACAACTTTTCAAGCCAAGCTGTTCGATCAGCTTTTCTAACTCCAGGCGGTAGCCACTGCCACCCTGTTCGTCTTCTCCAGCAATTTGCAGCTCAACATTAAATCCTCGTTTTCTGAGTATATCTATCGCAGCAATCAAATCCGCATGACCTTTACATCTGTTGAGATGTCCGCAACTAAAAATGTGGCAAGCATCACTTCCATTCCATGCGGAATATGGTGTTTTTCTCTGGAAACGGGAGAGGTCAACCCCCATAGGAGCTATTTCAACCTTTTGAGGAAGATGACCCGCAAGGCATTTGTTCACTTCGTCATAAAGCTTTTTAGTAACGACTATTGCAAAAGCAGAAAAGTGCCATTTCTGTTCTTGGTTAGGGCCGTAGTCAGTTAGGGGGCCGTGCAGCGTCAGGCTATACGATACTTTTGAGAGTAATTAGGCGAACATCGCTATACTGGCGGCATTGGCACAGGAATGAACGTGGATGTGCGACCAACCTTTTGTTCTTGCTAACCCTGCTAGTTTGCCAGCAACAAAAACCAATGCCAATAGCCGAACCTTTTGAGATAAGGATGTGTCACTCGCTTTGGCAATAACTGCGAGGCACTGCCACCATGCAGCGGGACCAGCTTTGAGAACCTCTAGGAATGAGTTAATAAAATCTTTCGCAGCAAAGGGAAATAGATAAACAGTATTTTTTTGAGCTTCTTCTGCCCATACGTGAGAAGCGATCGCTCTGGGGGGCGGTTGAGTGGATACTAAATCTGTTTCAATTCCCAGTTCTGCAATAAATTGTCGCTACCGCTAGAAAAAAATGTGTGTTTGTCCTGGAAATTGTGGAATAAAGTATCCAATTTTTGCCTTCATTTCGTACCTGCTTTCTAATTTTTAACTCAACAATATCGCTCTACTATGTCGATGCACTAACACTTTTCTCACCGAGCATTTTTTCGTAAATCTCGACGATTTTTAGGGCTTTGTTTTCCCATGCAAATTCTCTGGCTTTTTCGATCGCCTTAGCTGACATACTTTCCCGCAGCCGATCATCTTCGACTAACAGCTTAATTTTACTTGTCAACTCCTGGGTGAGATACTCTCTAGAAATCGGATCGATCTTAAAACCCGTTTCTTCATTCACGTATTCACCAATACCGCCGTTATTAGCCACTATGCAGGGGAGTCCGCAAGCCATAGCTTCCATTACCACTGCGCCACCAAACTCTCGGATCGAAGGGAAACAAAAAATATCTGCTTTCCTGTAATAATCCACAGTTTCTGATTGATTTACCCATCCTGCAAAGCGGACTATTTCGCCTAAATTAAGCTCCTTCACTCGGTTTTCCAAGTTATTTCTTTCCGAGCCATCTCCTACGATTGTTAAGCGTATTTTACTTTGAATTGCCAGGGCTAATTTCCCAATAGACTCTATGACAACATCGGCGCATTTGTAAGGCACTAATCTGCCCACAAAAAGCAAATTGATATGGTTGACATCTTTCTTGGGGATATTTGTCTGACTTAAAAATTCCTCGGAAATGCCATTTTCGTAGAACAAATCAATTCTTTTGTCAGGGATTGCAAACAAATCCTTTAGCATATTTAAAGTATAGGTGGAACCTGCTAGGATTTTGTCGGCTTTTTTGTAAGTTTCTACATAGCCTGGAATTAATGCTCGACCAATTGCTCTCAAAAAGTTGAATTGAGCAAATTCTTGTCTGGCCGTTTCTTGAAAGCCTGGTGGAAAGGGAATGCCCCCATTCACAGGCCCTAGAATAAAAGGAGTCTGCTGACACACACTGACTACCTTAAACGGATATCGCGGCATCATCGGGGTAATTGCATGAACTATGTCATAATCTCCCTTGAGGATTTTTCCTTTAAATTTTTGATAGACTTGCTGATTAAATTCTTCATAAATTGGGTAGCTCAAGGCATTATAAAGAGGCCAATTTACTCGTCCATTGGCGGTAATTTTGGCGACTATTTTATAATATTCTTTGCTTAAGTTTCCTTCTTCAAGATAGAAAATTTTTTCGTATTCCGGGTGTTTTTCTAGAGCGGGTTTATTTCTAATATGGGTAACGAGGGTTGCATCAACTAAGTTGTTAATTTTTTGAAAAAAATTGTATCCGACCAAAGGTACAGATGCCCAGTCAGGATTGCACTGCTCTACAATTAGTAAAACTTTTAATTTTTTATTACTCATTTGTTGGCTACTCAGGGGTGGACTTTCTGGGACGTTAGCTGTAATTCTAGCTGGCTGAATTAATAGAGTTGGTTGTTTTGTATTCGATTAGCTTGCTCTGCTGCCCCAGCAATCGGCGCTGGTGAAACTGGATTTGACCTTGTAGCTGGGGAAATTTGGCTAATACACATGAAAAAGCGTAGATGGCTGCCTCTTTAGTTCTGAGCTCCCGATGCTTTATATAATAGTTATAGGTGCGATAGGTTGCTAAGGGGTAGCCACTCAATAGTAACAAGCTCCAGCCTTTTGTCGGCCATGTCATTGCCAAGGCTAGGGCTGGCAAGGCTAAGCCCCAAAACCAGGTGCTGCGGGTTTCTTTGACCCAATGGCGCTCTGGTTGGCTTCCGTGCATCCAGGAACCTTCGGCATAGGCGTGACCAGCTCTTTGAGCCCGCTTCCACCACTGAGCGAAACTGGTCATTTGCGCGTCGTGCAGGGTCATTTCTGCGTCTAAGCGAAGAATTATCCAACCTTTTTGGCGGAGTCGCAAGCAAAGTTCGGGTTCTTCGCCGGCTATTAGTGCAGGATTGAAACCCTCGACTTGCTGAAATGCGGTGGCGCGCATCATGGAGTCGCCACCGCAGGCTTTGGTTTCGCCGATGGGGGTATCCCACTCGATGTCGCACAATTGGTTGTAGATGCTTGCTTCGGGGTATCGTTCGCGCCTGCGCCCGCATACTGCTGCGACGTCTGGTTTGGCTGCGAGTTCGCTGTAGGCCCGATCAATCCATCCATCAACTACTTCGCAGTCACCGTCCACAAATTGGACAAATTCGATGTCTGGCGTTAGTTCCAGCAAGCGGGCAAAGCCTTCGTTTCTGGCGCGTGCTGCGGTAAACGGTATAGATAAGTCTAGTTCTACTGTATCGGCTCCGATCGATCGGGCTAACTCTAGGCTACCGTCTGTTGAGCCGGAATCGACATAGACGACGCGGGCAACTTTATTGGTGGCCGAGACTAGGCATTGGCGGAGGCGCTGCCCTTCATTTCGTCCGATCGCTACTAATCCAATTTGTTTCAAGTTTTACCTCTTAAATTCGACTACTGAGTAGTTCGTTTTATATTTTAATAAAAGTCCAGCTAATTTCATAATTTTTCTGCGACTTCTAGAAATTATTTTTCATACTTCCTGGGTTTTTTTTTCGATGATTTTTGCGGGAATTCCCACTGCAGTTGCACCTGGTGGCACGTCACAAATCACCACAGCATTAGCACCAATCAAAGCCTGAGCGCCGATTTTCACATCAGCAACAATTGTCACCTGTTGAAGAATCAGACAGTTAGGGCCAATGGAAGCACTGGGATGAATGACAATGCCATTAGGATGAGGCAGCAGTAGTCCTCCTTGTAGTTGGCAGTTTAAAGGGATGTCTGTTGCCGTTACAAGGCTCCAAAATCGATGCTGGATAACGTTCCAACGGCATAAAATATATCCTGCAATTCCACCCTGCTTCTGCCACTTTTGATAGTGGCGGATAGATTTGAGCAGTTGGCGACTGGGTTCCCACCACTTGCTAGATTTTTCGCGGCTCCAGTCTGCTTCTGTAGCAGAAATGATTGACTCAACCATTGTTTGTGCAGTGTTTTAATGATGTAGACTATTGTGCTTATTTGTGAAGTTTACCTTGAGAGGAATCTCTAACTTGAGTAGGGAGAGTGCTTGAATCTCCGCAGAGTTAGGGTTGACTTTTTAATCAATCTACCTAGGCTTATTTGTTAAAATTTGGTTGTGCCAAAGCCATCGATCGCGCCTCCATTGAAGCTGATGTATCACTGTATAGTGTGACACCCGCAACTGTACGAGCTGTGGTTCGATTTTGAGGCACTGTAAGTTGCTTTTATGCCGATCTAGAGTTGTAGAGTCCTGACGAAAGAGCGTGTTCTAACAACCACTGCCGATTTTCTTCGCTACCGTCGATCCAACGTTCAATCATCAATGCCCATTTCACCGGAATTTGTAACCTTTTCCAGGCATCAGCTGCCACCAATGAGATACTTTCATAAAGAGCCGAGTCTGACAGCAATTTTTCAATCTGTGCCGCTAAATCTCTAGAGTCGCTAGCCGAAAATATCATCGCATTCTCTTGATGTTTTAAGTTGTTCTGAAACATTGGGTGATCTGAGGCAATAATAGGAGTTCGAGAACACAGAGCTTCATAAATTGTCATTGGGACTCCTTCTGCATATGCATGGCGACTGGGAATGACAACTAGGTCAGCTTCTCTCATCAGATGTACTACACGATTGTTTTCCAACAGTCCCAGGAACTGTACCCGGTCTTCTACTTGCAATTGTTTGGCTTGTTTGGTAAACTTTTCGATTTCGCCTCCACCTGCTATCTTTAAATTCATTGATAAATTCTTGGCTTTTAACTTGGCTACGGCTTCTATAACATCGCCAACGCCTTTAGATTCTGTAATGCTGCCGATGTAAACTAGATCCCAAGTGCTTTTACCAACTGGCAGTGTTTTCTGTGTGAACAAATCTGGGGTAACAGTAGAAGGCCAATCCCAAGGAATTATTTTACTCGATTTTACACCTATTTTTTTAAGAGATAGGCATGAATTAATACCGTGATTTCCTATCCATTCAATGTGATTGTTATTTAATACGCTAGCTAGCCAATAAGTTTTAATTTTGTTGCGCCAACCTTCGGTTGAAAAAGAGTCTGCTAACGTGGCTATTGTTTTAACTTTTTGTCGGATTGCCCATTGAAGAATTTCTCTAATCGGGGTTCGCAAAACTAAATGAGTAGGCTTTTGTTCTGCTATCAAGCGAAGTAAGTTTTTTATCTGAATTTTACCTTGAAATCCGGTACCGATTGCTCGTACTCCATTTGCTAAAACTCGATTGTAAGGTGCGGCTGTTAAGCAACAAATAACTGTAACTTCCTCCATCAGCTTGCCAATTTCAGCAACTGCGTCAACCGAATATTTTTGAGCAGAGTATGTTTCTCCTTGACCTTCAGCAAAGCGTTCAAATGATTCGCGGTAATCGCCGGCATACTGGACTATTAATAAACGCATTTTACTAGCCTTCCGTTGTCAACTGACTTGATTGATTTTAGCATTAACTGTCGGAATTTTTAGTAGATTGAAGAATCTTGGCTGGGATGCCCACTGCTGTTTTGCCTGCGGGAACATCTGACAAGACGACTGCATTGGCACCGATATTTACATCGTCTCCCAAGTTTACCTTGCCGAGAATTTTTGCACCAGCGCCGACGTTAACCCGATCGCCCAATTGAGGGGATTCTAGCGGTTTGTCCAAATAGCGGTTTCCCAACGTTACACCTTGGCGGATAATGCAATCGTCGCCGATTTTACAATATCCGTGAATAATAATAGCGTTTTGATGTTCAATCACCACGCGCCGCCCGAGCTTCACAGTGTAAGGCAAGTCTATCCCGTAACTATTGCGGACTTTTCGGTAGAGTGAGCGATAAATAATGCTCAAAGGCGCTCGAAGTAATTTCGGTTCTATTTGCATTCTCCAGACCCCAAAACGCTGCACTGCTACAGCGCGAAATCCCGGTTTTGTCCAATCTCGACCATGAGCAATCCAGTCTTCTTTAATTTGCTGCCACAGTCCCAGGCCGGGGCCTTCTACTTGATTTTCACTCGTGATTAAGTTTTGCTCAGTTACCATAAGCTCTAATTCACACTATTTCTTGTTTACTCTATTGCTAGATGCCGACGATATTAATTGGTTTCTCAGGTTTTTGAGGAAGGAGCAATCTGCTTTTATCGATCGAGAATACTAATTTCTCGGCTGCATCATAAAATATTTTGCTTGCCTAGGTTAACCTGGTTTAGTTGGCTTTGACCGATTTACCAACTCCCTTTAAAAGTTTTTGGATTTTTCAATCTTACCCCCCTTAAAAAATACACTATTTAATACAAAATCCCTCAGTAATTGTGGTGGATCGCCATCGGGTTTGCCTTGAAGTACGCGGCGCACCCTCCAGGCTGCAAAACCCGAAGCCCAGGATACATCAGTTAATGCTGTGTAAACCAAGCCGTAGTTTTTGATAAAGTACCTACGCCGGGAATCAAACCAATAGGTAGGCAGCCGCTTGGCGGGCTTTTTGGTGTCAGTGACGCCTGAGCTTTGGCCGACTAAGTGGACAACGCGACTTTCGGGTACGTACCAGCAACTCCAGCCAGCTTTGTTCGCTTGCAGGCAAAAGTCCATTTCTTCGCAGTACATGAAATAAGCTTCATCCATCAAGCCAATCTTTTCAAATACTTCGCGACGGACGATCATGCTGGCTCCAGCTACCCAATCAGTTTGACAGGTTTCTTGGGAAATGGGAGGCGCTGCGGCCCAGTTGGCTAATAACTTGGATATAAAGCCTGTGCGCCAACCAAAATCGAGTTCGGTCAAGAGGTTGTGAAACCGAAAAGCTGACTCCTGGGGAGTGCCGTCGGGGTCTTCCAAGCGGCTGCCGGCGATGCCGGCTTCGGGGTGGGAGTCCATGAAATCGACGAGGGCTTTTAAGGCACCGGGGCGAACTATGGTGTCTGGGTTGAGCAGCAGGAAGTAAGGGGGGGGATTGGTGGATTGGAGGGCGGGACGGATCAGGGCGTTGTTGCCGAAGGCAAATCCGCCGTTGCGGTCTAGGGGAACGAAGGATGCCCATTCGCTCCAGCCTTCTGAGGCGATCGCACTACTAATTTCTTCGACGGAGCGATCGCCTGAAGCATTGTCGCCAACTGCGACCCGCATACCGGGCAGCGATTGCACTTCGCTAACTAGAGAGCGCAAGCAGTCAATTGTCAAACTAGAGGTTCGGTAGTTAACAATGACAACCAGCAGTGGATAGGGGTGATTGGACTCGCTGGCCTTCGACATAAGTACCGTTGTTTGTTTAACAACTTTTTAGCTCAAGTTGTACCCATCTGGCAAGCTGGAGCGATCGCCCTCCTGCAGGTATCGCCTACTTTTTTGATTCCTCCAACATAGTTAACAAAAGCTGCCACCGCTGCCGATGCATTTCTTCGTGAGTCAGGCTGTGAGCCTTGTTCAGAGCTGCCATGCCCATATTTTGAAGTAGGTTCAAGTTTTCTCCCGAGTGTTTGAGCAAGTTTGCTAAAGCAACGGGGTCATTGCAATTACCGATCAAGCCTGTGATGCCGTTTTCGATGCAGTCGCGGAGTCCGGCTGTGTTGTTTGCCAGTACAGGTACGGCCTGGGAATAAGCATCGTATACTATTCTGGGCTGTTCGTCTGAGGTGCTGGGAACCACAACAGCATGATATTGTTGCAGCCTGCTGAAGAATTCTCTGCCGTAAGGAATAGTTCCCAAAAGTTCGATCTGTACCGATTTTTGCATCGCCTTGCTGGCTGCTTGGCAGTTGCTTAACAGTTCGCCTTCACCTAGTATGTCCAGCTTGACGGCAATGTTTTCCTCGTCCAAGATTTTGATTGCTTCTAGGAGAACTAACAGGCCTTTCTCTGGAATCAATCTGCCCGCAAATATAATTTTTAGTTGTTTGGGCGAGGCAGACAGTTTTTCGTGCCATATTTTTTTGGCGTCGGCTTCCGAAATAATTAATGCTTCATCTATCCACGAAGCATTAATTATGTGACTTTCTTTGTGTCGTTTTGTTAATAAACTCTGCTGGTATTCTGCCTGTGTAAAGATGGTCAAGTCGGCGCTGTTGATGCACCAGCGATTCAATGTTTCGGATATGTAAGCTAGAATTTTGGCTTTAATGCTGGCAGGGATGCCCGGTGGCAGCCGCCACGGTGCGGACTCGACTACGATCAGGTATGGTTTCCGCTGTATCAGGACTATTGGCGTCACTAACCATGCCATCGGAATCGGCCAGCCTGCTACGGCGCTGTGTACGATATCTGCAGAGGCGATCGCGCCCCAAAGTTGGGCAACCGTCGCCGGCAGCAGCAATATTGCTTGGGCGTAGGTATTTGGCGAGGGAAGGTCAATAAATTTAGCATCAGCAAAGGATGTTTCCGAATCCACCTGTATGGTATTTTCTGGGGGGGTTTCTAGCGCGCGCGGCGATGCTAGCGTGAAGTTTTTCAAATACTTGAAGTGTTCGATTAAGTCTTTTGCCCACAGGGGATCGAGATACCTGCTGCCTTTGGAGTCGCAGGAGGATGGGATGTTGAGGACGAGCAGGTAGCGCTTGTCGATCGGCATCAAAGTCGGTTCTTTGATCCCATCTTCTCTGCTACTTAACGACTTGGATTCCATAAAATACACTGCGATTGAATGCGAGCTATCTATTTAAATGCTACTTTAGCCTGTTTGTGGTATTAATTGACACCCTAAACACGCAATCATATCGCAAAACAATACTGAAGTCAATTTTAAATCTCGCCGATCTGGATCAAAGTCGATACTGCCTGTAGGCTTGACTGGCGGCTCGGTGCAGCAGCGAATGCCGGTAAACTAACCCCTTAGCGTCATCCGAATAGCCCCCGCCAATCACGCAGGCAACGGGATAGCCGCCAGCCAAACACGCCATCAAAACTTGCATTTCCCGGCGAAATAAACCCGTATCAGTTAAAGCTAATTTTCCCAGTTTGTCACCGTGATGAGGGTCTACTCCAGCATCGTACAAAACTAAATCTGGCTTGACATTTGAAAGCAAATCAGGTAAGAATTTATCCAATGTTTGTAAATATTCGTCGTCCTCCATACCCACAGGCAAAGGTACATCTAAATCGCCCTTTTGTTTAGTGCCGGGAAAATTTACTTCGCAGTGCATTGAGAAAGTAAAAACGCTGCTGTCATCTTGGAATATTACGGCGGTTCCGTCTCCTTGGTGGACATCTAAATCGACAATTAAAACTTTGCGAACTAAACCATTTTTTTGTAAGACGCGAGAGGCGATCGCCAAATCATTAAAAATACAAAAACCAGACCCAAAAGTAGGGAAGGCGTGATGAGTTCCGCCCGCAGTATTGCAAGCCAAACCGTAGTCTAAAGCGAGCTTGGCAGTTAGTACCGTTCCTGCAACCGCAGTGCAAGTGCGATTAACAAGGGCGCGACTCCAAGGCAGACCAATTCGCCGAGTCGCTTTGTTATCGAGCGTCCCGTTGCAGTAAGCTTGAACATAGGAGTGGTCGTGGACTAATTCAATCCATTCTTGAGGGGGAAGTTCGGGAGCGTGAAATTGCGATTTATCTGCTACCCCCTCCGCGAGCAGCATCTGGTAAAGCATCCGAAACTTTGCCATCGGGAAGCGGTGATCCGGTGGCAGAGGTGCAACGTAATCTTCGTGGTAAATAATTGGTAAGTCCATTAAAATTATTGTATAACGAATGAATCTCCAATTGAAAGCCTGCAATCTCAAATTTAAATTCGCTGGAGAACCTGTATATGCAACAACTAAAAACAGTCTGGCAGTCCGGCAGCAGCCACCCCGAAAATGCTGACAACCTCCATAATATCAGTCAGTGGTGGGGCAACCTCAACGGCAAAGAAATTAGCTGGGTAGAGCGACTAATTCCGCAAATAGGCGGTCTGAGCGAAATTCACTGGCACCCCCAGCGTTTTGACGAAACATTTGTGATAGTCAATCCCGAAATTCGGGAGCAAACTCTCTATTGGTCCACACCCGATTCTCCCGTCCAACGTAACAACACTGTTGACAAATTAGAACTTGACAACTTGCAACAGCAATTGTACATCTATCCTCAGTTGGAATCGGAACTGGTAATTCGCGTAGGCATTCCCGAAGTTAAATATCAAACACTTGAATTAAACAATCCCGAAATCGCCTTGGGCGAAGATAATATGCTGCTGCTGTGGGAATCTGACCAAGAACTAGAAATTAAAATTTACTTCAGCAATGAAAATTTTGCTAAACTTAAGGAATTGCTGGCATAGAAAAGACGGAGAAAATAGTTGATATGGTAGGCTTGGGGTGCGGGATGAGCGATGTATACTCTTAGTCACCTATAAATATCTTAAGACTTGTGGACGGGTGCGTCTAAACCCAGTTTTTTCACAGCCATACTTCGTTGCAGCCTGGGGCAAGGGAGCATCTCATATTTGTAAAAACACTTCTACTGACTACTTCCTTCTTCCTCTTTCCTCCTGCATCCTGTCTGCTGGCTCAAAACTCCAATTTCTAGCTTGGTTGCTTTCGTGGAGATGCTCCCTGGGGCAAGAGTAAAAAACCCGGTTTATTTGCCTCGCACTGCGTCCAGGTATGTATATGTGCTAAAACTTTTTGAATATGGCAGCAAAATGTCAAGAAACTTGCGTTACCCTCCTGGGATCTTTAATGCTAAAGTCAAGTAAAAAAAACTGTCCCAGGCGGCTCAACCTGGTTGTACAAAAATACGTTGTCGCAGCCCTTGAACAAAGTTAAAAAACCCGGTTGCTTTGGTGTGGAGTGCCTAAGCGATGATTGTTTTTCCACAAACTTAATTTGGACAGCAAATAAGGGGATTTTTGTGGGCAATTAAATATAATTAAAATACGGTTAACTTGAGTTGCTAACTTAAGACTAGCAACTAATAAGTTAAAAGTAGAGAATGTGCGTTATTGGATGAACTAATATCTAAAATTACTCTTTTTGTTGGTGAGGTCAAAAAGTGTTTAATAAAAAATAATTACGATCGGAAAGGAATCGCTAAACTTATTAAATCATCAACCTGCTGCTAGCACTAAAAAATTCACAATCAGACAAAAATGATATTAGATAAAGAAAATATTCAAATTTTAATTATTGACGATCAGCCCCAAAACCTGCGGTTTATATCAGACATATTGACGAAAGAAGGGTATAAAGTTCAGCGGGCGATTTCGGGAGAAATGGTGGTTAATGCTAATTTAACCGTCCTCCCAGACTTAATTTTGCTGGATATTGCCATGCCCAAAATGAACGGCTATGAAGTGTGCGCCAGACTGAAAGCTAACGAAAAAACTAGAGAAATCCCGGTTATTTTCTTGAGCGTTTTTGAGGAAACTTTTTACAAAGTCAAAGCTTTTGAAGTCGGCGGTGTTGACTACATTACTAAGCCTTTTCAAGTGGAAGAAATTTTAGTGCGGATCGAAAGTCAATTGACTATACAACAGCTATCAAAACAATTAAAACAGCAGAATGCCCAACTGCAACAAGAGGTAGAATTTCGCAAGCTGACAGAACAATCACTCCGGGAAAGCAAAGCACGGTTGCAGAAATTGGCAGTCAATATACCGGGAGTTCTTTATCAATTTATAAAGAAGGCCGATGGAAGTTTCAAGTTTGAATATATTAGTTATGCTTGTCGGGAGATTTACGAATTAGAGAGTGAAGAAATATTAAGAGAGCCCGAATTTTGCTTCTCTCAAAATCATCCAGATGACCAAGATTATCTGGTCAAAAAAATTGCTACTAGCGCCCAAACTTTAGAACCTTTTGCCTTTGAATGGCGGATTATTACACCGTCGGGTAAACTCAAATGGCTGCAATCTAATTCTCGGCCAGAAATACGCGATAATCGCGATATTGTTTGGTATGGCGTAGTTTTTGATATCAGCGAGCGCAAGCACGCAGAAATAGAAATGGCTGGAGCTAAAGCTGCTTTAGAACGGCAAGTTCAACGAGAATTGTTAATTGCAAAAATAACTCAAGAAATTCGCTCAAGCTTGCAGCCCGAACAAATATTTCAAATAGCTGCAACTCAAATCGGTCTGGCATTCTGCGCCAATCGCTGTTTGATTCATACTTACGTTACTACTCCCCAAGTGGATATTCCTCTGGCGGCCGAGTATCTCGAACCCGAGTGCGAATCTATTCGGAACGTACCTGTTCCAATTTGGGGCAATCCTCACGTCATACAAATGATGATACAAGATCTGCCGATCGCCTCCAACAATGTTTATTCAGACCCTCTGTTGCAAGCTGTTCAACCGATTTGCCAGAAGGTTGGGTTAAAATCAATGCTGGCAATTCGCACTTCCTACCAAGGCATGGCAAACGGCGCTATCTGTTTGCACCAGTGCGATCGTTTCCGGGAATGGACTTCCGAGGAAATCGACTTATTAGAAGCTGTGGCGGCTCAAGTAGGGCTCGCTATCGCTCAAGCTAAACTGATCGAACGAGAAAAAAACCGAATTCAGCAGCTCGATCGGCAAAATAAAGTGCTGCAAGCAGAAATTCGCACCCGTGTCCGCGCCGAGCAAGCTCTGCAAGAATCTGAAACAGAATTGCGGGCGATTTTTGCTGCCATGACTGACACAGTTTTAGTGAGAAATGCAGAAGGGCGCTGTATCAAAATCGCTCCGACAGCATCAACAAATTTGGTGAAACCTCCCAGCGAAATGATTAACAAAACAGCACACGAAGTTTTGCCGAAACCTGTAGCAGATTTAGTATTAAATGCCATCCAACAAGCTCTAAAAACGAAGCAAAGCATCAATGTTGAATATAGCTTTAGACTCGGAGAGCGTGAAGTTTGCCTCGACTCTAAAGTTTCTCCGCTTACTCCAGATTCAGTAATTATCGTAGCGCGAGATATTAGCGTTCGCAAACAAACAGAATCCGCACTCAGAGAGAGCCAGCACTTCATTCAAGCGATCGCCGATTCCAATCCCAACCTATTGTACGTTTACGATTTAATTGAACAGCGGAATGTTTACACCAACCGACAAATTTCGACGATGCTCGGATACACCGCCCGAGAAATACAAGATATGGGTACAGCAATGATCCCAACGCTGGTTAACCCCGACGATTTGCCAAAGTTGTTTGAAAACATCCAAAAATTGGAGGTAGCCAAAGACGGTCATATCCTTGAATTTCAATACCGGATGAGGCACAAAAACGGTGAATGGCGGTGGATGCACAGTTGGGATACAGTATTTCTCAGAACAAGTGATGGTAAACCCAAACAAATTCTCGGCACGGCTAATGATATCACAGACCGCAAATTAGCCGAAGAGAAACTGCTAGCATCGCAGCAAAGAATCTCGTTTTTATTGCAGCAAACGCCGATCGCAATTATCGAGTTAAACCTCAATTTAGAAATTATCACTTGGAATCCCGCGGCCGTTGCTATTTTTGGCTACAGTGAGCAAGAAGCGATTGGTCGAGTCGCCTCCGATTTGATCGTACCTGAAAGCTACCACCCGCAATTATCTGAAATTTTAAATCATGACTTGAATGCCAAATCCAGCGGCACTACCGAAAATCGGACTAAAGACGGCAGAATTATCATCTGCGAGTGGTACAATACTCAGCTAATTGACGATAACGGTACAGCGATCGGCATTGCTCTAATGGCTGTAGATATTACTGAACGCAAGCAGGCAGAAACCGAACTGCAAGAAAGTGCTTTACGACAAAGAGCGATCGCCCGCATCATTGAAAGAATGCGGCAGACTTTAGATATCCGAGAAATTTTTTACGCCACAACCCGAGAATTGCGCCAAACCATGAAGTGCGATCGAGTCGCCATTTACCGTTTCAATCCAGACTGGAGCGGCGAATTTGTAGCCGAATCCCGTGACCACAAGTGGGTTTCTTTCATCCAACAACAGGAACTCGATTCTCACTTTACTGAAGGCGCTTTAGACAGCGAACGTTGCGTTGTCAAAGAATTAGATAGCCCCTCACAAGAAGTAGGCGATACCTATTTGCAAGAAACCCAAGGCGGAGTTTTCAGCCGAGGTACAACTTACCTTTGTGTCCCAGACATTTACAAGCAAGGATTCGATATTTGTTACATCCATTTGCTAGAAAAATTTCAAGCTAAATCCTACATTATTGTGCCAATTTTCTGCGGAAAAACGCTCTGGGGATTACTAGCATCCTATCAAAATTCAGCTCCCCGCCAGTGGAGCAAAGCTGAAATCAACGTTGTAGTTGATGTAAGCACTCAGCTAGGAGTAGCATTACAGCAAGCGGAATTGCTCGCCCGCACTCAAAGGCAGTCAATGGAACTGATTAAATCCAAAGAAAACGCCGAAGTTGCCAACCGCGCCAAAAGCCAATTTCTAGCTTCCATGAGCCACGAACTCCGCACACCTCTCAACGCCATTCTCGGTTTTTCCCAAGTAATGGCCCGCAACAGTTCTATCACGGAAGAACAAAAAGAATACATAGAAATTATTAACCGCAGCGGCGAACATTTGCTGGAACTCATCAATGATGTTTTGTCAATGTCCAAAATAGAATCCGGTCAAATTACTATCAATCCCAGCCGCTTTAATCTATACAACCTTCTCAACAGTCTCAAAGAAATGCTGCAACTAAAAGCAAACTCAAAAGGTTTGCACCTAATTTTTGAAAATGCCGAGGATTTGCCGCAGTACATTCAAACAGACGAAGCTAAATTGCGGCAAGTTTTAATTAACCTCCTCGGCAATGCGATTAAATTTACTCAACAGGGAACCGTTACTTTGCGCGTCAGCAGCCAAGCTGAAAAAGACGCCACCGAAGAAAACAAATCCCTATTGTCTTTTGAAATTGCCGATACGGGTCCCGGCATTTCTCCCTTGGAACTTTCCACATTATTTAAGCCCTTTGTACAAACCGAAACTGGTCGAAACTCCATGCAGGGAACTGGTCTGGGGTTGCCGATCAGCCAACAGTTTGTCCGGATTATGGGAGGTGATATTGCTGTTGAAAGTCAACTCGGTCAAGGCACAACTTTCAGCTTTAATATCTGGGTTAACTTAGTAACAGAAAGTGATGAACAAGAAAAATCACCGATTAAACAAGTTCTTGCTTTAGAAGCCGGACAAGAAACTTATCGGATATTAATAGTTGAAGATGTAGCGGAAAATCGCCAACTGCTGCTTAAGCTGCTGGTTCCCCTGGGATTTGAAGTCCGGGAAGCAACAAACGGTCAAGAAGCAATTGCTTTGCATTCAACTTGGAAGCCGCACTTGATATTAATGGATATGCTGATGCCCGTGATGGATGGGTATGAAGCGACAAGACAGATCAAAAAAACTCTAGAAGGTAGAGAAACAATAATTATTGCCCTGACTGCCAGTGCTTTTGACGAGCAGCGGCAAATAATTTTGTCGGCTGGTTGTAACGATTTGATCTGTAAACCGTTTCGGGAAGAGGTACTCTTTGAAAAGATAGCGCATCACCTCAACCTGCGTTATATTTATGAGAAAGAAAACTTATCTACTTCTTTTTCAACACCGACGCTGCTTAAAAGTTTGACCACCGAAGATTTGAGTGTAATGCCCACAGACTGGGTGGTCGAGTTGCACCGAGCAGCACTTTGTGTAGATGACCAGCGCATCCTCGAACTGATCGAGGAAATTCCCGAAACAGAGGCAAATCTCGCTAACGCTTTAACAGATTTAGTCGATAATTTTCGGATTGATATCATTATCGATTTAACTCAATTATATTATGATGAACGACCATCCATTACCAGTGACTCCTAAAGACATTCTGATCGTTGACGATATGCCGGATAATTTGCGACTTTTATCCACTATGCTGACATCTTACGGGTATCATGTCAGGAAGGCTATTAACGGACACTTGGCTTTGCAAGGGGCACAAATATCTCCTCCCGATCTAATTTTACTAGATATTAATATGCCGCAAATGAACGGGTATGAAGTTTGTGAGCAGTTAAAGTTCAGCGAAAAAACTAAAGATATTCCGGTAATTTTTATTAGTGCGCTAGATGACGTGCTGGAAAAAGTTAAAGCTTTTCAAGTAGGAGGAGTGGATTATATTACTAAACCTTTTCAAGTAGAAGAAGTCTTAGCCCGCGTCCAAAACCAACTTTCCCTTCGTTCGCTGCAATCCAAACTGCAACTGCAAGCTACGGAACTGCACGATCGCAATTCTAGATTGCAGGAAGAAATCGCAGAACGGCAGCGGGCTGAAGAATCAATCCGGTTTTTGCTGGAAACTACGCGGGCGATCGGCGAAGCTGTAGACTTTCACTCAGCTTTAGAAGTAATTCTGCACCAAGTTGGCGAAACAATCGGATGGGATGTAGGAGAAGCTTGGATTCCCGATGCAGAAGGAACTGTCCTGCAATCTGCCCGGGGCTGGTATGCCAGCAACCCGAGGATGGAATCGTTCCGCAGGCAAAGCGAAAAACTGACATTTGCCATGAATATAGGGCTACCCGGACGAGTTTGGGCATCCAAGCAACCGGAATGGGTAGAAGATATTTCCCGGGGCTACCCCCATTTTCTCCGAAGTCAAATAGCACTAGAACTTGGATTCAAAGCGGGTTTTGGCGTACCGATTTTGGTAGGCGATGAAGTATTGGCAGTGCTAGTTTTCTTTAAAATTTCGTCTTGTCGGAAAGACGCGCGGTTTATAGACGTTTTTAATGCAGTCGGCACTCAATTAGGTTCTTTAATTCAGCGCAAACAAGCAGAAGAATTGCTGCGTATTGCTCAAGAAAAATATCACAGTATTGTAGAAAATGCGATGGAAGGCATTTTTCAAAGCACGCCTTCAGGAAGCTATCTCAGCGCTAATCCAGCTTTGGCCAAATTGTACGGTTACGAATCCCCAGAAGAACTGATGTCCGACATTAAAAATATTGCTCAGCAACTGTATGTTGACCAGGAACGCCGCGTCGAATTCGTGGCTGCTATGGATGCTGACAATGCCGTTTCGGGGTTTGAATCTATGGTATGCCGCAAAGACGGGCGGCGGATTTGGGTGTCAGAAAATGTCCGGGCTGTTCGAGATTCAAAAGGTGAGCTGCTCTACTATGAGGGTACTGTTTCGGACATTACCGAGCGCAAATTAGCACAAGAAGCCCTAAAAGTTCAACAAGAACAAAGCGAGAAGTTGCTGTTAAATATTTTGCCAAAACCAATAGCAGAACGTTTGAAGGCAGAGCAAAGCACGATCGCCGACAGTTTTGCCCAAGTAAGTGTTTTATTTGCTGATATTGTTGGCTTTACTGAGTTGTCTGCTAGAATGTCTCCCACCGAGTTGGTCAAGCGCTTGAACGTAATTTTTTCCCACTTCGACCAGTTAGCTGAAAAGTACGGTGTGGAGAAAATTAAGACTATTGGCGATGCTTACATGGTAGTCGGGGGGTTGCCTACGCCGAGACAGGATCACGCCGAGGCGATCGCCCAAATGGCCCTGGGAATGCAGGCAAAAATAGCAAAGTTGTGCGCTGAGACAGGGGAAAAACTGGCAATTCGCGTCGGCATCAATTCCGGGCCGGTGGTTGCGGGAGTAATTGGTGTGAGCAAGTTCACTTATGATTTGTGGGGAGATACGGTGAATGTAGCGGCGAGGATGGAAGCTACGGGTTTTGCAGGCAGAATTCAAGTTACTGATGTTACTTATGAGCTTTTGAAAGATAAGTATTTGTTTGAGAGGCGAGGCGTGATTCCGGTAAAAGGTAAGGGGAATATGATGACTTATTGGTTGCTAGAAAAAAACTAAAAATGGGAATTGGGCATGGGGCATTGGGCATGGGGCATTGGGCATGGGGCATTGGGCATGGGGCATTGGGCATGGGGTATTACAACAAATAACAAATAACCAATAACAAATAACCAATAACCAATAACCAATAACCAATAACCAATAACACATAACACATAACCAATAATTCATGACTACTGACTACTGACTACTGACTACTGACTTCTGCTATGATGAAAGTAGTTAACGAAACTTTACATAATAGCCGTGACTGCACAACAATTAGTATCTGCAACGAGTTTTGAAAAGCTAATTTGGACTTGGAAAGGTCACAAAATCCAATATACCGTCCAAGGAACCGGCCGCCCTCTGATCTTGATTCACGGATTTGGGGCTTCGATCGGACATTGGCGGCAAAATATCCCCCCACTAGCGGCCGGCGGCTATCGCGTATTTGCGCTGGACTTGCTGGGATTCGGTGCTTCCGCCAAACCAGCCCTAGATTACACTCTGGAATTGTGGGAAGAATTGCTGACTGATTTCTGGGCGGATCTGGTACAGGAACCGGCGGTATTTGTCGGGAATTCGATCGGCGCTTTGCTGAGTTTGATGGTAGTCGCCAACCATCCAGAAATATCAGCCGGCGCAGTCTTAATCAACTGTGCTGGCGGACTCAACCACCGGCCCGACGAACTGAATTTCCCGCTGCGAGTAGTAATGGGGACTTTTACTAAATTAGTTCGATCGCCCCTGATCGGCCCATTTATGTTCAACAACATCCGCCAAAAACACCGCATCCGCAACACCCTGCGCCAAGTCTACGGGAACCGCGAAGCCATCACCGACGAACTCGTAGAACTCCTCCACGCCCCCTCCTGCGAGCCCGGAGCTCAACAAGTGTTTGCCTCGATTCTCACTGCCCCTCCAGGCCCTCAACCGTCAGAATTGCTGCCCAAAGTCGATCGTCCGTTATTGGTACTTTGGGGCGCAGACGACCCCTGGACGCCAATCGCCGGCAGCCAAATTTATCAACAATTGGCCGCCAACGATAAACCAGTGAAATTTGTTTCCATTCCCAACACAGGCCACTGTCCCCACGACGAGCGGCCGAGTGAAGTCAACGCTCTGATTTTGGACTGGCTGCTGGAAGTGAAGTAAAATTTTTATGCTGAATCCAACCCTTGGGCGATCGAGCAAAACCCTTGCCTTCCAAAGGTTCTACCTCGCTCCACCGCACCAGCATCCCGGCAGCAGCCGACTCAAAAAACAATTTTTGTAAAAAGTATTGACACAATTTACTGAGTCAGCTATATTGATGGACGTGTGAGGAGCGAACCAGTAAGAGCACCGAGACGAAACACGGCCAGTCGTCGGTGCTCTTTCTGTTGGAACCCATTTTTAAGAGTTTGAAATTATCTATAAATTCACATCCAGAAGATCTGTAAGCCCGCCCCGCTTTCTTCATTTCTTCCTACCCTTCGGGAACGGCTTCGCCGAACGCGTTTTTAGCGTCTTCGCGGTTCGTTAAATAAATATTCGGATGTTGCAAACAAAGTAATTGACTGGACTTAATCTCGAAAAATCCGAAATTGTGGATTTTTTTTATAATCAAAATTTGATTGCATAGAACTCAAAACTAGAGAGTTATATAATAATAAATTGTCGCTGGGTCGGGGCGAGTTGATATACATTTTTTCCAAATGTCGCTAAACCCGCCCCTGCGGTATTCGTGCTACAAATATCAACGATCGCCCAAAACAAATTGTTCGATCGCAGCCGCCACCCCATCTTCCTCCACATCCGGCGCCACCCAATCAGCAGCAGCCTTCACCGCATCAGGAGCATTGCCCATTGCCACGCCCACACCCGCGTAGGCAATCATTTCTACATCATTAAAATTGTCGCCGATCGCCATCACATTCGCCGCCTGCAAACCCAAAAGTTCCTCCGCTAAATACTGCACCGCATCTCCCTTATTCGCCAAAGGATGCGTAGCTTCAAAAAAAGTAGCAACGGATCGAGTCAAATAAAGCTCCGCAGGCGTGTAGCGCTGCCGCATACTGCTGAGCAAGCCGTCGAGTACCCCCGGATTCTCGCACAATGCCAACACTTTCGTCGGTTCCCCCGGAAGATCTCGCCGCAAATCTTTAATCACCATTGGTTCAATGCCCGATCGTTCGGCATAAATTCGGGTAGCTGCGGTAATTTCCGGCACGTAAAGTTGATCCTCAATGTAGAAATGGATCGAAAGGAGCGGTCGCAAATGCGGTTCTTCAAAATAATCTAACAGTTGCAGAGCAGTTTGTTTCGACAGCGGCAAGTGCCGCAGCCGTTTTTGAGTAGCGTGATCTTGAATCCACGCGCCCTGGTAGCAAATCAGCGGCAATGTTGAGCCGATGTCGCGGTGAAAACGCAAAGCTGAGCGGTACATCCTGCCCGTAGCGACGGCCACTTTCACTCCCCGCGACTCGGCCGCCAAAATTGCCTGCTTGACTGGTTCTCGGATGGTATTTGACAAACCTGCGATCGTGCCGTCTATATCCACTACCAGCAATTGAATGTCTGCGGTGCCAAAAGCGCGATCGGTCGCATTAGCTGGATTTGAGGCAGTTATATTCTGCATGATTTTTTTAGATTTTAGCTGTTGATTTGCAAGCACCCATTTATTTTGCCACTGGCGGGATAGCAAAGTGCGACTTCTGATTTTTTGAAGACTAAAATATAGATAAGTAAATAAGCGACAAAAAAAGTATCTAGGAGGGCCCTTTGGGGAGGGATTTAGCTCAGCTATATAATAGTAGCCAGTTTACTGCCGTAAAAACCACACTCGCTCGCGATGTGTATTTCCACTTACTTAATAATACTTGTGGCAAAAAAGAATGCAACTGTAGGTCTGATGCAAAACCTTATGTCATCAATTATTCCCAATCTAACATTTAAAATTGTCTAACCAGATATTTAAAATTACCCCAAATATCATGATTTCTATCCCTGGATACCGCATTGACGAAGAACTTTATACAAACCCTCACACAGTTATTTATCGAGGGATGCAGCTTGAGGAAGAAAAACCAGTTATCCTCAAAACTCTCACGCCGACATACCCTACCCCAGCGCAAATATCCCAACTCCTGCACGAATCCGAAATTCTTAAAAATTTGAGTTTGCCCGGAATAGTCAAGCTTTACAAAATAGAAACATACAATCACTTTCCTGTTTTAGTTTTAGAAGATTTTGGTGGCATTTCCCTAAAAGACTTTCTCAGCAACAACCAGCTAGAGTTACAACAATTTCTGCATATTGGCATCAAACTAGCAGAAACTATTGGGCAACTTCACGAACACCACATTATTCACAAAGATATTAAACCCAGCAATATTATTGTCAATATCGAGACAGGAGATGTCAAGATTGCTGATTTTGCGATCGCCTCCCTGCTACCGGGCGAAAACCCCGCCCCCAGCCATCCCCATTTACTCGAAGGCACTCTCGCCTATATGTCTCCTGAACAAACGGGACGCATGAATCGGGCGATCGACTACCGCACCGATTTTTATTCTTTAGGCGTCACCTTTTACGAAATGCTGTGTGGCGAATTGCCTTTTCAGGCGATCGATCCCATGGAATTAGTACACTGCCATATTGCTAAAACGCCAGTTTCCCCTTGTGAAAACAGAAAGCAAAAAGTAGAAAACAGAAGCATCGAAGGCAGAATCAATCAAGTAGGAACCAAAGAGATTCCTCAAGTCGTTTCCGATATCGTCATAAAACTCTTAGCAAAAACAGCCGAAGACAGGTATCAAAGTGCTTTCGGACTTTTGTACGACTTGGAAAATTGTCTCGCTCAACTGCAAACAACAGGCAAAATTTCCCACATAACCCTCGGCGAACATGATCAGTCAAGTCACCTGCAAATTTCGCAAAAATTTTACGGGCGAGAAGCAGAAGTTAATATGCTTCTCAGTATTTTCCAGCGGATGAGGCGAGGCAATACAGAAATCGTGCTGATTTCTGGTGGTGCAGGTGTGGGCAAATCGTCGTTAGTATATGAAGTTTACAAGCCGATTCGGCGGGAAAACGGGTATTTTATTGACAGCAAATTTGAGCAATTTAAGCGCGATATTCCCTACGCTTTTTTGCTCCAAGCTTTTCAAGATTTGTTACGGCAAATTTTCACAGAGAATGCCGCACAAATTCATGTTTGGAAACAAAAAATTTTAAAAGCACTCGGCGGCAACTGCCAAGTAATTATTGAAGCTATTCCTGAAGTAGAACTGATTGTCGGGCCGCAGCCCCCCGTGCCCGATTTAGGAGCAAATGAATCTCAAAATCGCTTTAATTTAGTATTTCAAAACTTCATCCGCGTTTTTGCTCAAAAAGAACACCCCCTAGTAATTTTCCTCGACGACTTGCAGTGGGTCGATTCAGCATCTCTCAAGTTAATAGAACTGGTAGCAACTGACCTAGAAACTCAATATTTATTAATAATTGGAGCTTATAGAGAGCAGGAAGTAGATGCAAATCATCCCCTAATGCTGACCGCCGAAGCAATTAAAAAAGCAGGCGGAACTGTGAGGGCGATCGCCCTTCCGCCGTTAGATATAAGCAGCGTCAACCAATTCGTTGCCGATACTTTGAACTGCGCCCCAGAAAAATCCCTAAGTTTAGCAGAATTGCTTTTCCGAAAAACCGCTGGAAATCCCTTCTTTTTAACTCAATTGATTAAATTTCTTAACTCAAAAAACTTAATTTACTTTAAACTTTCACCCTCGAATAATTTGGTCAAGCTAGCTAAATCTAACCTGTCGGGCTTAGCGCAACCAATCTCAGAGCAAATTGTGAAAAAATGCCATATCACAGGCGAGTGGCAGTGGGATATCGAACAAATACAAGAAATGGGAATAACTGACAATGTTGTCGAATTAATGATAGATAACATTCAGAAACTTTCAGAGGCTACCCAGGAACTGCTTAAAGTAGCCGCTTGTATCGGAAACAAATTTGATTTAAAAACTCTCTCGACAATCGCCGAAAAACCTCTGGCGTCCGCAGCAACCGACCTCGGTGAGGCACTTCAGTCCGGTCTGATTTTGCTCGTGAATAACGCCTACAAAATTCCGATCGCACTAGCAGCAAGCACAGAAGTAACAGACACAATATCTAGAGACTTTACCGATAAATTTTCCCTGCCAGTGGCTGATATTTTGAGCGCAACTTACAAATTTTTGCATGAGCGAGTGCAGCAAGCAGCTTATGCTTTAATATCCGATTCTCAAAAACAAGAAATTCATCTAAAAATAGGCAGTTTTTTATTACGCAATGCACCACCAGAGCAATTAGAAGAGCATATTTTCGATACCGTAAACCAACTAAATTTTGCCAAAGAAATCATCACCAGCCAATTAGAACAACTTCATTTATGCAAATTAAATTTAATTGCAGGCCGCAAAGCAAAAGCAAGTGCAGCTTACGAACTTGCCCTGAAATATTTAACCGCAGGTATTGAACTGCTGCCCCCGGAAAGTTGGGAAACTGACTACGAATTGACTCTTGCACTCTACGAGTCAGCAGCAGAAGCTGCTTACCTCAATACCGACTTTGAGCCAATGGAAAAATGGGCGAGAATTGTCCTGCAACACGCAAAAAATGAACTAGACAAAATCAAAGTATTTGAAATCAGAATCATAGCTTGTGCGATGCAAGCCAAACTCCAAGAATCGGTAAAAATTGGTCGCGAAGCACTAAAAATGTTAGGAATAAACTTTCCAGAATCGCCGATTCCCCTCCACATTCAGCAAGCACTGGCTAAAACCGCAGCTTATTTAACAGGAAAGAAAATAGAAGATTTAATTAACTTGCCGATTATGACAAATCCGCACAAGCTAGCAACTATGCGCGTGCTTTCCAGTATGTTTTCAGCTACATTTATAGTTGAACCGGTGCTGCTGCCACTGATTGTGTGCGAGCAAGTGAATTTATCTATTAATTACGGAAACTCTACTTTTTCTGCCTTCGGCTATGCTAATTACGGAGCAATTTTAAAAGGAATAGTTAGAGATATTGAATCTGGCGATCGCTTTGGTCAATTAGCTTTAAATTTGAGCGAGAGATTAAATGCGTTAGAATTCAAAAGCAAAACGCTTAATTTAGTAGCATTCATTTTGATGAACGGCAAGCATCACGTTAAAGACTCTTTGCCGCTATTAGAGGACGCCTATCAAAGCGCGCTAGAAAATGGGGATTTAGAATGTGTCGGATATGCAGCAGTAAATATTTGTCAGTCTTTGTATTTCATCGGTCAAGAATTGCCCCAACTGGAACGGAGAATGGTAAGTTACAACCATTTGCTGTTTCAACTCAAGCAAGAAACTGTCTTGAATTGGAATCAAATATATCGGCAAACTATTTTGGAATTGATGGGGAAATTGGAAAGTCCACACCTTATATTAGATGAAGCATACAGCGAAGAAAAATTGTTGTCGCTGCTGTTGAAAGCTAACGATCGGGTGGGGCTACAGCACTTTTATGTGCAAAAATTAATACTAGCGTATTTATTTGGGGATACCGCTACAGCGCTAGAAAATGCGGCGCAAGCAGAAGTATATTTAGACGGAGTTGCAGGCTTTATTAATGTTTCTGAATACCAGTTTTACGATTCTCTAGCCCGCCTTGCAGCCTATCCATCTGCGACCAATGAGGAACAAGAAGAGCATATTTTTTACGCTGTCAGTAACCGGAAGAAACTGCAACAAAAAGCACTTTGGGCGCCCATGAATCTTCAGCATAAATGCGACTTACTTACGGCAGAAAAAGCGCGGGTTTTGGGCAATGTTGTGAGAGCAATGGAATATTACGATCGCGCAATTGAAGGAGCCCAAGAAAACGGATACATACAAGTCCAAGCACTAGCAGCAGAATTGGCAGGAGCATTTTATCTATCGATAGGACGAGAAAAAAGTTCTAAAACTTACTTGACAGAAGCGCGTTATTGCTATCAGCGCTGGGGAGCAACAGCCAAAGCAGCGCATTTAGAATCGAAATACTCGCACTTGCTAACTTCAGGCTCGATTTCAACTAATATTGAAACTCACAAATCTACCAGCAGCGCTTCCACTACGAACGACAGTGCAGGCGTGCTAGACTTGACCACAGCAGTTAAAGCATCGCAAACCTTAGCCGGCGAAATAGTTCTAGACAAACTGCTGGCAAAAATGATGAAAATTGTTATTGAAAATGCGGGGGCGCAAACAGGCTTTTTAATACTAGAAAAAGAGGGTCAATGGGTGATTGAAGCCTCAGGCTCTGTAGATGTCGATCGCGTTGCTGTCATGCAATCAATTCCGATAGATTTTGTAGCCGACGATCGAGAAGTAACTTTGGTGGCAGTTGCAGTTGTGAATTACGTCGCCCGCACCCAGCAAAGTATCGTTTTAAACGATGCCAGCCGCGAAGGACAATTTACTCGCACACCCTATATAATGGCTGTTCAACCTAAATCAATTCTTTGCACTCCGTTAATTAATCAAAGCCAACTCACTGGCATTCTATATTTAGAAAACAATCTGACTACAGGCGCTTTTACACAAGACAGGTTAGAAATATTAAAACTGCTGTCTTCTCAAATTTCTATCTCCATCGAAAATGCCCAACTTTACGCGAACTTGCACCAATTCAATCAGAATCTCGAAAATTTAGTACAGCAGCGTACCTCCGAGCTCTCCCAAACTTTAGAAGACTTAAAATCGGCTCAAAATAAACTGGTAGAGTCGGAAAAAATGGCTGCCCTCGGCGGGTTGGTTGCAGGTGTTGCCCACGAAATCAATACTCCCATCGGCATCGGCATCACCGCCGCCTCCCTGCTTGCTGAAAAAGCCACAAAGTTTTTTGAGGTTTACAGTAACGGCCAAATAAAACGTTCCGAGTTAGAAAAGTTTCTTGATACCGCCGTGCAAAGCAGTAATATGATCTTATCTAACCTCACGCGGGCAGCCGACTTGATTCACAGTTTTAAAGAAGTAGCTGTAGATCAGTCGAGCGAGTTAAAACGCACGTTTAATGTTAAAAACTATCTAGAGGAAATTTTGACATCCTTAACAGCCAAACTAAGAAGAACTAAGCACAAAATAGAGATTAAGTGTGATGAAAATATTGTAGTGGACAGTTACCCGGGCGTAGTGTGTCAAATTGTGACAAATCTGGTGTTGAATTCCCTAATTCACGCTTACGATGGAGAAGACGAAGGCGTTCTGGCTTTTGATTTCAAACTAGAGGGCGATCGGCTAATATTTGAATATGCCGATAACGGCAAAGGAATTGACCCAGAAAATCTAAGTAAAATTTTTGAACCGTTTTTTACTACCAAAAGAGGTCAGGGAGGCACGGGATTGGGACTGCACATTATTTATAACCTTGTTACTCAAAAACTAAAAGGCACAATTAACTGCACAAGTCAAGTAAATAAAGGCACAAAATTTATAATTGAATTTCCCGCTAAAATGAGCAATTAGTTATTAGACCGCCAACATGGATATAAGTTTTATATAGGAGAACGATATATGTCAGAAGCTAGTAAAAACCTGTTGGCTGCAGGCGATGAGGAATTAATCGCGGCGGGCGACGATGAATTAATATTTGCAGAAGAAGACGAGGCGGAACAAAAACCGCTAGAAGACAGTTGGAAAATATTAATTGTAGATGATGAAATAGAAATTCACAATATTACTAAACTAGCGTTAAACGATTTTAAATTTGAAGGAAAAAGTATAACGTTTATCAGCGCTTACTCAGGGAAAGAAGCTAAAGAAATAATCCAAAATAACTACGACATAGCATTGATTTTACTCGATGTAGTTATGGAAACAGAAGAAGCAGGCTTGGAAGTAGTTAAATACATCCGCGATATTTTAAATAATCAAATTGTGCGAATTATTTTACGCACTGGACAGCCCGGACAAGTACCAGAAGATGTAGTAATTGTCAGCTACGATATCAATGATTACAAAACCAAAACAGAACTTACTAACAAAAAATTATTTACCACAGTAGTCACCGCACTGAGAGCATTTAGATCGCTCAATCAAATCGAATCCAGCAAAAGCGAACTAGAAAAAATTGCAGCCGCATCAGCCCGTTTTGTACCCCGTGAATTTTTGAAGTTTCTCAAAAGAGAAAGCATAGTTGATGCCAGACTAGGAGACTCTGTACAAGCAGAAATGACGATTATGTTTGCCGACATTCGCTCATTTACAAGTCTGTCAGAAAGTATGTCTCCCCGAGAAAACTTTGAATTTATTAACTCTTACTTAAGCCGAGTTGGCCCAGTTATCCGCGAGTACAACGGTTTTATAGATAAATACATTGGTGACGGGATTATGGCTTTGTTTCCTAACAGGGCTGAAGATGCTGTGCAAGCAGCAATTGAGATGCAGCAGCAAGTGAAAATTTATAACAAACACAGGCAAAACAGTGGATATCAACCTATTTCGATAGGGATTGGTTTGCATACGGGGACTTTAATGTTAGGTACGATTGGCGAAGCGGAACGAATGGAAAGTACGGTGATTTCTGATGCCGTTAATTTAGCTTCCCGCGTGGAAGGATTGACAAAGCTTTATGGGGTGGCTATTGTAGCTAGCGTCCAAACCCTTTGCCGGATAGACGATCCTCAACATTACAAGTGCCGATTTCTCGATCGCGTTCAAGTCAAAGGAAAACAAACACCTGTTGCTGTATTTGAAATTTACGATGGCGACTCGGCGGCAATGATCGAACTAAAAGCACAAACTCAAACTTATTTTGAACAGGGGATTTTTTTTCACTACCAGCAGCAATTCGCGCAAGCAAGGCAAATGTTTCTGCGCGTTTTGCAAATCAATAAGTATGATAAGGCCGCATCTTTTTATGCAGAACGCTGCGAGATGTTGATGAAGAATGCAGTCATTATGACTCTGGAAGGAATAGAAATTTAGTTAATGGGTAATAGGTAATTGATAATTGGTAATTAGTAGTTTTTCTGTCTTCGCTGTTCCCTCTTCCTTCTCTCTTCTCTCCCATGCGCTTAAAATCCCTTGATGTTTTTCGCGGAATTGCGATCGCCTCGATGATTCTAGTCAACAACCCCGGTAGTTGGGAACAGGTGTATCCACCGCTAGAGCACGCAGAATGGCACGGCTGCACCCCGACAGACTTAATATTTCCGTTTTTCTTGTTCATCGTTGGCTGCGCGATGTCTTTCTCGCTGTCTAAATATATTCAAAATTATCCAAAAACCGGAATAGAAACCTCAAAAATTACACAAATAAAGCAAAAATCAGAATTCGCCAAAAACCCTCTTCCTTCTTCCTTATTCCTTCTTCCTTCTTCAAATATTTACTGCCGAATTGCGCGCCGCGCCGCGATTTTATTTATATTAGGATTGCTGCTAAATACATCTTCGATCGCCCTTGACGTACTTCTCAACAGCGCCCCGCTTGAAAACTTCGGTAAAATCCGCATCATGGGAGTATTGCAGCGCATCGGCTTAGCTTATTTCATCAGTGCGATCGCCATTCTCAACCTTTCCCCCCGCAATCAAAAACTGCTCGCAGTTGCCGTACTTTTGGGCTATTGGGCTGCCTTAACCGTGTTTGCTGTAGGGGGGTACACTGCCGGCGAACTCACGCCAGAAGGAAATTTAGGAGGATATGTCGATCGGCTAATTCTCGGTAGCCAACACCTGTACAAAGGCGGCCCCTTCGACCCCGAAGGATTGTTGAGTACCTTACCCGCAGTTGTCACAGTCCTGATCGGCTACTTTACCGGAGAATGGCTGCGCGTGCAGCAAATCAAAACCCGCACCAGTTTAAACTTAGCAATCTGCGGCCTCAGTTGCGTGGTAATCGGCCACTTGTGGGGATTTTTATTTCCGATCAACAAACAACTGTGGACAAGTTCCTATGTAGTGTTTACTGCTGGTTGGGCGTTGCTATTGCTAGCAGCTTGCTACGAAACAATAGAAGTGCGAGGTTGGAAATGGGGGAGACCGTTTGAAATCATGGGATTGAATGCTATTTTCCTGTTTGTTGCTTCCGGTATTGTCGCCAGAATTCTTCTAAAAACCCATATCGGTACTGGTGAAAATGCTCCAAGTACCTACACTTGGATTTACGAGAACTGGTTTTTGCCGTGGGCGGGACCGCTGAATGGTTCCCTAGCATTTGCCGTGACTGCGGTCTTATTTTGGTGGTTAATTTTGTATGGAATGTACCGCCGTGGTTGGGCGATAAAAATTTGAGTGGTTTGGTATGTAGTGGATATAACTCTTTTCTGGGTAGCGCCCGATCTACTTGAAAAGGCTTTGGGTATTGTCGGTGAATACCACGGCAAAACTCGGGCTGACTATATTGTTTAATTACTAAATTAACTACAAGAGCATAGTGACATACTCCCACATCAACTGAGTACAGTATGACGTGGGCTTCTTGCAGCCCGATGAAGGGTATACAAGATTTCCTTTGCGGTACTGTCATCCATAGTTCCTACTACAGAAAGATTCCCGTTACGGCGTTTTATACTGGGGAAAATGCCCAACCCCAGTTTCTTCAAATTAATCGAAGCGTTAATATCGCGATCGACCATCAAAGAATGCTGTTCATCCCAATAGCCTCGAAAGCTACAATCGGTGAAAACGATTTCATTCCGATAGCACAGAACCATTGAGCTGTAAGCAGGTTTTTGCGGAACGACGACTGATCCAGCTTTTTCGGCTATGTATTCCAGCGTCTTAAAAAATTGACCAAATGCAGCGTCCAACCAAGATTTATTCAGTCTTGATTTGGCTGATTGACCGTTCGGAAGGTAAGTCCCTTCATTATCCTGCTTAACTTTGTTCCGTTTTGTTAAGCCCTTGAGGTTCAAGTCTTCATGAAAAAAGAATTTAGCTCCTGAGCGTACTAATCGGTGAGCCGTCTTGTAATGAAAATCTTGACGATAACGAGCTATCTTTTGGTGCTGTTTAGCTTCTTTTTTGGCTAATTTGCGTCTAGCTCTAGAGCCTCGTTTCCGCTTGTTTCGCTTCCTAGAAATCCGGTCTAACTTGGCTTGATTTGTACGAAGTGGTTTTAACGAGGGTAGCTTTTCACCCGACGACGTTGCCAAATAAACATCTTCGTGCAGCACTGCATCCAAACCCACCGAGTTATCCCAAGTGGGGCTAACTTTATCAGGTGTGAATTCCGGAACAGAAGCATCTTCAAGCATTAACTGAATAAACCAACCATCAACCTTCCTAGTAACACTAGCTTGCCTGATGGTAAATCCAGCGGGAATTGAGCGGTGCATCCTAATTTTTACAACTCCTAACTTCGGCAATCGAATATAAATCCACTTCTTGCGAATTAATTTAATCCAATCGTTGTTAGCCGTAGAAAAAGTCATCGTGCGATAATCCGCTTCAGTCTTGAATCGGGGTCTACCCGATCGCCCACCCTTGCTATCCCCTGCGATAAACCGCTCAAAGGCTTTATCTACTCGCTTAGAAACATCTTGCAGAATGGTTGAGTCTACCTGTTTAAAGTCCAGCAGCTCACCACTATGAAAAACTTTTACCAAGTCTTTCTTAAGGACGGGTAATTGTTGCTTTTGCGAGTAGTAGTTGGGTTTTTCCCTAGGCGCCGAGATACTAGCAATCAATGGACAAGCGTTTACAGTAGTCCTGTTCATCTCCCACCAATCGAAACGATCACCTAGCTGGCGATTGTACCAATAACGGCAGATTCTTAACCACTGGTTGAGAGTTAGCTTTTGTTTGGTTTCGGGATAGAACTGGTACTGATATGTTGTCTTCATTGCGCTACGACCTTGACGCATTTATTATTATAAAATAACCAGAAAATACTACACTTTGTCAAGCGAGTGAATAATTATATTTATTAAATAGCAAGGTTGGTTTCTTAAATAAAGAGATTGTTCGTCTCGTCATCCACCCATTTACTGTTCAAAACTATGTCTTGAATTGGTCAACGGGTGGAATCAGGAGTCTCACGCGCCTTTCATCCCACACTAATCGAAGCGATATAGTGTGGGGATTCCCGTCTGGTTAGCTAATTCGGTGACGATCGCAACCACTGCATCTGGGTCAATAGGTTTGGCAAGGTGACGTTGAAAGCCTGCGGCGATCGCTTGCTGTAAATCCATCTCTCCAGCATAGGCTGTGAGGGCGATCGCTGGAATTTGTCCACCTTGCTCAAGCGGCAGGGTACGAATGTGACGCATCAGCATATAGCCATCCATTTCTGGCATCCCAATATCACTGACAACGATCTCTGGAACCGCTTGGGAGAATGCTTGCAGTGCTTTAGTTGCAGAGGCAACGCTGGTGACGATCGCCCCCGCTTGTTCTAAAACAAACGCCACAAACTCGCGTGAGTCTGCCTCATCATCCACGACTAAGACATGAATGCCGCTTAAATCTCCGGCGGTTGAGTCGGATGGCTGCTCGATCCCTGGCAATTCCTGAGAGCGAGGCGCCAGCGGAAGCCGAACTGTAAACGTAGCTCCTTGTCCTTCACCCTGGCTATCAACCGCGACTGTTCCCCCGTGCAATTGCACAATTTGCTGCACGATTGCCAGTCCTAATCCCAAGCCGCCAAATTTGCGGGTGGTGGCTCCATCTTCTTGCCGGAAATGCTCGAAGACATAGGGCAGGAAATCAGAGCGAATCCCTTTTCCAGTATCGGTAACTTGAATTTGAGCGTGGGTTTCATCCAAAGTGAGGGTGATAGCGACTTGTCCCCGCTGAGGTGTGAATTTGACTGCGTTAGACAACAGATTCCAAACCACCTGCTGCAAGCGCCCAGCATCGCCGATTACGATGCCAACACTGGGTAAAATCGTTGTGTCAATTTGAATGGCTTTCGCTTCTGCTGCCAAGCGAACGGTTTCTAGGGCTTCTGAGATGACTTTACTCAGATCGACGGGCATCACGGTTAAAATCAGTTTGTCGCGCAAAATCCTAGAGATGTCGAGCAAATCGTCAATGAGTTGCACTTGGAGTTGCGCGTTACGCTCGATCGTCTCTAATGCCATTGCGGTTTTTGCCGCGTCCAATTTCCTCTGCTGCAATAGTTTTGACCAGCCGAGAATCGGATTGAGTGGCGATCGCAATTCATGGGACAGCACCGCCAAAAACTCATCTTTGATTCGGTTGGCGCGATCTGCAGATTCTCGTGCAACTTGCTCTTGCGCCAGCATTCGTTCCAGTTCAGTTTCAGCTTGCTTTTGCTTCGTGATATCACGTGAAATTGCTAAAAGTTGCGTCACTTCTCCAGTGGTATTCCGCACGGGTGTGATAATGATGTCCCACCATTTTGGTGTGCCCTTGCAAGTGGGAAGATAGCCTTGCAACTGACCGACGTTGCCCGCTTTGGCAGCCGCGATCGCCGCCTTGGCATTTTCATAATATTTACCTTGCCAGATATCTTGCCAACTGGTGTTTAGAACGAGTGACGGATCGTCGATTTCCAACAAGCAGAATCCGCCTGGATTGATATAGACAATTTCGCTATCGAGCGTTAAGACTTTAATGCAATCTTGGCTGCTTTGGAGTATGCGTTGCTTTAGCTCCTCAGTGTCTCGCAAGGCTGCTTCGGCGCGGGCGCGTTCGACTGCCGCCCAAGTGCGCTCGGCCACTTCTTCGGCCAGGGACACCTCCTCCAGTGTCCAGGCTCGCGGCTCGGATGTGTGGATTGCCAGCCCCGCTACGAACTCGCCCTCCTTGACCAGGGGTATGCCGATGTATGCCCCAATCTCGATCGCGGCGTAGGCCGATCGCTGATCTGGAGATAGGTTGGGATCTGCTTCCACATCAGATGCGGACACGGCGCGACCACTGCGGTATGCTGCGAGCAGCTTCGGCCCGAACGAATCAATCGAATAGTTGCCAGCCATCCCTAAGGCTCCATTGACGTAATCACGCTCAACGACGTAATCAGCACCGCGAACCTCAAAGTACGCCACCCGGTTCGCGCCGAGATATTCACCCAGCACACGGCTGGCAGTAGCCTGAATCTCCACTGGGTCGGCAAGCGGACGCAGCGCGTCGGCCAGAGAAACACCGAAAGCATCGAATTCGTCGGCTCGCTGCAAAATTTCTTCTGCCCGTTTGCGTTCGCTTGTATCAGTGAACAAGAGGGCAAACTGATGATTTTGCGGTTCGCCGACTCGAAAAGCGTTGACATCAAACCACTGATTCATCGCAGCGGATTGATTCTCAAACCGCACAGATTCACCAGTCTGCACGACTTTGCCATAGATATCAAACCAGTGCGCTTCCAGATCTGGAACCAGTTCCCGCACCGTTTTCCCGACTGCATCCTGAAGTCCCGTCATCTTTTCAAAGATCGGATTGACTTCCAGAAAGCGATAATCAATCGGTTCACCGTTCTCGTCAAACAGCATTTCGCAGAGGCAAAAGCTTTGGTCGATCGACTCAAATAAAGTGCGGTAGCGTTCTTCGGATTGACGCAGGGTTGCGGCAGTTTGAATCTGCTCGGTAACATTGTTGAAATAAACGGTGATGCCATTTGGCGCTGGGTAGGTGCGAACTTCATACCAACGATCGTGATCCGGGTAAAACGCGGTCATTGACGCAGCCACACGATCGCCCATGGCGATCCAGTGAATCTGCTCCAAATCATTGCCAATCAGTCCTGGATATTCTTCCCATAAATTCTTGCCAATCAAACCCCTTGGAGTGCGATCGAGCAGTGTCGCGGCAGAGCGATTGACGTAGGTGAACCGCCAGTTTTCATCCAGGGCAAAAAACGCTTCAGCGATGCTCTCCAGAATATTCCGAGTCTGCTCCTCGCTTTGGCGCAAGGCTTGCTCTACCCGTTTGCGATCGGTGATGTCTCGCATCACGCCTGCCACTCCTTCTACTGCACCGTTTATGCATAAAAGTGGCACGAAAATGTATTCATAGGTGCGCGTCCCGATTGCGCTAGTGTAGGGCGTTTCGTCTTTGAGCAACTGGCACGTCTCGATGACTTGTTGAATCTGATGTTGAAGTCTGCTCGCTAAATCGGTTGGATAATCTAGCTCGAAAAAGTTCTTTCCCAGAGCTTCATCCGAAGTTTTCTGCCAAAGATCGAGCAACCCCGGGCTGATATACGTGAACCGTCCCGCCAAATCAAAGGTGTAAATAAAATCGGGAATTGCAGTTACGATCGCATCGAAGTTCCGCACTTGCTGTTCGAGTTCGGTGCGGCTCTGGCGTAATGCGACTTCGGCACGGGCACGCTCGATGGCTCCCCACGTCTGCTCTGCGGTTTCCTCGACTCGTCTCACCTCATCTTCCCTCCACGGACGAGGGTTTGCCTGATGCACCGCCAACAACGCGACAAATCGAGCGTTCTTGATCAGCGGCACATCAATATGTGCAGCAATATCAATCGCTTGATAACTTGCCTTCTGGCTTGCTGTGTATTTAGGGTTGTTTGCCACATCGGGAACGATCGCTGTTCGCCCCGCTCGATGGTCGTCTGTCAGGTTGCGTCCGAAGTCTTCCAGACGGTACAGCCCACTCAATTCGGCAACGCCGTTCGTGTAGTTTTTATGAACGATGACCTCTTTGCCGCCGGGTAACACTTCGATGTAAATGACGCGGCTTGCTCCTAGAGAATCCCCCAGAATGCGGGCAGCGGTTGCCTGAATCTCATTGGCATCACTCAGCGGGCGTAGCGCATTGGTGAGCCTGACTCGAAACGCATCGGCTTGGGCAGCTTGGCGCAAGGCATCTGTTGATGGGCGCTCCTGCGGCAGAAGATTAGATTCTAGCTGCGTCTTTTCCGGGTGCTGAGTGCGATCGAGTTCGGTCAACAGGGTTTGCCAAGCCGTTTTCAGGCTGTCCGACCAGGTTTCGACCGCCCCCAGTGAAGTTTGCGACCAATCGTGCGATCGTATCCGCATCGCCATCTCGCTATCGCCTGCAAATAAATTTTTAGGAGCAGCCTCATCTACCAAATCACTCACACACTATACCTCGCTTAAAAATACTGAGCTAAAAGCTGTTTGCTGCCCTCTCGAATGACGATTGAATAGGATTGAGCCTGTTCCGCAACCAGCGTCCGAATTTGCCTTAATGCCAAAGGTGAGGGTTAAATCCATTTATTTGGCCAACGCTTAATCGTTTCTCTTAGAAGATTTCATACAGTTTAAACACATCGTATCTCTCCTACTCAATATCTGTCAAAAATTAGACAGGCAGAGCTCCCTTAAAAATAGTTCCGACACTGTTTAAGCAGCCTTGATTAAATTGTGGAAAGTTAAAGTCTTTGCGAAAGTGACGATTATCAGTTCTTCCACTTTTTAAAAAAAACTATAACGACAACTAAGATTTGTAAATTTAACTTTGCCCTAAACGAGCCAAATAGCTGAAAATAACACCCCTAAAAACTTCTTTTGGGTTGACTAATTCTTGGTATTTGTTGTAAGATTGATTTAATAATAATCATCAGTAAATCTGAAGAGGTTGTGTGTTTTTTTAGCTTAACCTAAAAGAGTGCTTTTTTTTCTGTTTGTTTTTAAATCCGATTCGACTAACTTTTTTCGCTTCTGTGCTCTACTGCGTAAGCGTTGCTGGCCGCAGGCATCGCATCCCTATCTCAAAATAGTCCGCAGTATTGCCTTAAGGAGGATTTCAACAGCCTACCAAGCTCTGCCAGAGAACATTTAAGCCGACTGTCAAGACTCGCATAAGGGCTACTGCCTAGCAATTGCTTCCTGTTTCTTTACACAGAATTGTTTCGACTACTTATCTCGTTATTTCAGTTAGATTGCAATTAGTCTAAAGCAGAAACAGCCGATCGAGCTTCCGATCGAGAAATTGCGACGGCCCAAATGCCTCAACCCCTCCCAACTTAAGGATTTTGCGCGTAAAAGCCGATCGCCCGCCACCGATGGCTCACTACAAATAAACCCAAATCGCTAAAATAAAAAAAAGATACGTAATAGGCAGGCCCTGTCAATGATCCCAACCGTTATAGAACAATCCGGTCGCGGCGAACGCGCCTTTGATATCTACTCGCGACTCCTGCGCGATCGCATCGTCTTCTTGGGCCAACAGGTTGACTCTGACTTAGCCAACCTGATCGTTGCCCAATTGCTATTTTTAGACGCCGAAGACCCGGAGAAAGATATTTACCTCTATATCAACTCCCCAGGGGGTTCGGTAACAGCAGGTATGGGCATTTTTGACACGATGAACCACATCCGCCCCGACATTTGCACTATTTGTCTCGGTTTGGCCGCCAGCATGGGCGCTTTTCTGTTGAGTGCCGGCGCTAAAGGCAAGCGGATGAGTTTGCCCCACTCCCGGATTATGATCCACCAACCTCTAGGCGGAGCTCAAGGACAAGCAACCGATATTGAAATTCAGGCCAAAGAGATTTTGTACCACAAGCGCCGCCTGAACGAACATCTTGCCAACCATACCGGTCAGCCGCTTTCCCGCATTGAAGAAGATACCGAACGGGATTTCTTCATGTCCGCTGAAGAAGCAAAGGACTACGGATTAGTCGATCAAGTGATCGATCGCCGTCCTTCCGCCAGCAGACCGATCGCCGCTGTCGTCTAAATAAAAAATTAAAAATCAAAAATGAGGAAATATTCTTCATTTTTGATTTTTAATTTTTAACTGTCATATAGCAGTTTTCAGTGGAGTGAATTACAGATGCTGGGGCGCATGATACCGCGTCACAGTTAAGTCATTACTGTATTTCATACAATTGAAAACTGCTATTTTTAGCTTTTTCTAAAAAAACCTCACACCTAGAAACCCTACAGAATTACTAAGGCAAAGATTCGAGATATTGCAGGAAGTCGAGCAATTCTACTTGATTTAAGAAATGGCGCGCTTCCTTGCCGTAACCTTGTTTGAGATGATCTTTTCCTTGGTTGGCAGTCCAGCCCAATCGTTTGATTTCCTCAGTAGTTCTGCTGTAGATTTCCAAATATTCTAGAAAATCTACCAACTGTTCGCTAGAAAGCTCTCTCTGCGACGACTTGCCGAAATTTTGTTCGAGACAGTCAGTTTCTTGTTTCTTAGTCCATTTCAAGCGCCTGAGGATTGCCTCTATTTGGGCGATCGTATCAGAATTATCCTCGATCGCATCGCTGGGGATTCCCACTGCGATCGGTTGCAATCCCCTGACTTCGGCAGCACCCTGTAGCGGTTCACTTTGGCTGGGAGTCGGCACATCCAGTTCTTCAAGTGGTTCGCCGTAGCTGGAAGAAAGCCAAGCGTCCGAGTCTAACTGCTTCGGTACAAATCCAGTAGCCTCTACGCGATCGACCTTTGGAGGCAGCGGTTCCGGTACAGGTGCGATCGGCTCTTCATTTAATTTCGCTTCAGTCTTGACAAAATTGCTTTGATGTGTTTCAAGCACTTTATCAGCAACAGGCATTTCTAGAACCGGAAGAGGAACACTTGTCGGCCCAACAGGAACCGGAACAGCAGGAGGAAGGGGAGGGGGAACAGCAGCAACCGGAGCAACCGGAGCAACCGGAGCAACCGGAGCAACCGGAGCCGGATCAACACTCGCTATCGCACGATCGGGCGCAGCAAATCCAAGGACAGCGATCGCTCGCAACCGGGCGCGGTCTTCAGCATCCTCAACAGACTCAGCAGCCGACATAGCCGTAACAAGAGTCTTGCCGTCAACCTGAACCAGACAGCGAACAACAAACTTACCGTGATGAACAGTCAGCAACTCACAGATTAACTGTCCAGCGGGATAAAGGGCGCGAAATTCAGCAAACATAATTTTTTGACCCCGAAACCAGGAGGGGCTTATGACTTAAGTGTAGTACAGCCAGAGAGAAAACAATTTTCTGAAAGCACCTATTCAACATACAATAAATTAAAGGTGAGTCATCCGCGCAACCTTACACGCCACTAAACCCCATCCCACATCCAGCGGTTTAAGCTAACAAGCATCGGGGGTCATTTCTACCTATAGGAGATGACACAGCAACTAAGCCAAAGTAGTAAAAGTCTCCGGTTTTGTGTACCTTGCACTTTCTACAGCACAGATTGCTCCCGACCCGCTCGTTGCACCTCTGTCCGCAAGGGCCGATCGCGTGCAAAAAACAGGGGCATCGCAGCAGCGAGCTACTAGCAATTTTGCCTCGCTCCGGTAAGTTCTTTGCTAAAGCAAGAAGCAAGAGGCACTTCAAAAGGAAGAAGGAACAAGGCAGAAGGAAACAAGGCAGAAGGCAGAAATGCAAATTTTCTCCCTCTCCATCCCTCCATCGGCTCATCCTCGACTCAAGCCGTCGCTTTCAGTATCGAGCCATCTTTTAAGAACCGACAGGGGCTTTCTAATTCGCAAAGTGCTCGGCGCTGCTGACCTAAAAGCAAACAAACCAACGCTAAAAAATTGTATTGGGGAATAGCGTGCGGGACATTTGTCTGCACCGTCAGCAGTCAGTTCAAGACAGACAGCAGACAATTAGCACCAAGTCGGTGTCGGGAGAGAATCTCAAAAAAACCTCGCGATGAAACAAGGTGGCTGTGCTCGCGTCTCCACCTATTAACCCGCGCATTTGTTGGGAAGCAGGCACTGCGAGGGCCCGAGGGGGTGCGGCTGATTTCGCCAAAATTTAGACTAATTGCTGGAAACAAGAGGATCGATCGCTACATGGAATTTTCTATCGCTGCACTGCTGGCAAATTTTACAGAAGACAAATTAGTGGCTCCTAAAGCATTGGAGAAAAAACTCGACTGCAACGACGCCACCAGTCAACTCAAACTTCAAATCGCATTAGAAGCTCTAGAGAAAATTGGCATATTAGTCAAAGACAAAGGCCGCTATCGCCGAGTAGCTGAAGACGACGTAGTAGAAGCAAAACTGCGCTGTTCCAGCAAAGGATTTTGCTTTGCAATTCAAGACGCCGAAGGCTCAGAAGACGTTTACGTGCGGGAAAGTCACCTCTCGACAGCTTGGAATGGCGATCGAGTTTTAGTCAAAATCATCAAAGAAGGTAGCCGCCGCCGATCGCCCGAAGGCGAAGTCATGCTCATCCTCGAACGCGCCAACCCCTCGGTACTCGCGCGAGTCAAGCAAACCGCCACCCCCACCGGCCGAGTCAGCTACAGAGCAATCCCCCTGGACGATCGCCTGTTGTTTGAACTAGACTTACTCGCAAATGGCACAAATCTCCAAGAGGCGATCGACCACCTAGTACACGTCGAAGTCAAACGCTACCCCCTCGGCACGCACCGCCCAGTCGGCAAAGTAGTACAGGTACTCGGTTCCGACGCCGAAGCCGCTGACGACCTCGACATCGTATGCTGCAAACACGACTTGCCGCGATCGTTCCCCGCCGCCGTCATCAAAGCAGCCGAAAATTTGCCCAGCAAAGTCAAAAAAACCGACATCAAAAAACGGCTAGATTTGCGTAACATTCTGACTGTTAGCTTCAGCAAAAACGAACCGGGAACAACCAACAGCGAAAACGCTGCCCCTAAAGTTGAGGAGGAAAATCTCTCGGAGGGAGGAGCCGAAAACGAGTTCGATCCGACATCTTTCCTCTCCGATCCGCCAGTGGAACGCGCTTTGTCGATCGAAACCCTGAAGCCCGGCCGCTGGCAAATAGGAATCCACATCAGCGACGCCGCCGAGTACGTGCAGCCAGAAACCCCGATCGACCGCGAAGCCCGCAAGCGAGGCACCGCCGCCCATCTGGGAGAAAAAATCATCGCCGTACTTCCAGAAATTCTCAACGAGCGCTGCTCTCTGCTGCCAGATACCGAACGGCTGACCTTCAGCATACTGCTCACCCTAGACGAATCTGGAGAACTCTTAGAATACGAAATTCAAGCCAGCGTCATTCAAATTGACTACCACCTCACCTACCAGCAAGCTCAAGCAATTCTCGAACCAGGCGGTGCCGAAGATCACCCTTTATCATCCGCCCTCCGTCCTTTCCTAGATCAAATGTCGGCTGCCTCACAGGCTGCCAGAAAGGCAAGGCTCAAGCGGGGAGCTTTTGAACTAAATTTGCCCGATGCTAACTCTCACTTCGACGACGAAGGCGAATTAGGAGCTTTTGCATTCGCTCCCCCCGCCCAGTCGGCTGTCTCCGAGTTGGTGGTACTCGCCAACCAAGCTGTCGCCACTCACCTGCAGGCCTTGGGAGTCCCAGCAATCTACCGCGTCCAGCCGATGCCAGACCCGGCAGACATTCAAGAGTTCATCAAACTCTCCAACAACCTCGGAGGGGAACTGTATCTCGAAAGCGAAGAAGAAGTTTTGCCCTTGGACTTTCAGCGATTTACCCAGCAGTTTGTCGGCCTTAAGTCCGAAAGAGTTCTCACCTACCTGCTAGAAGACACCATGAAGCCCGCTGTTTACAGCACAAGTCCCAAGCCGCACTTCGGTTTGGCGCTGTCAGAGGGTTACACGCGCTGCACTTCGCCGCTTTCCCGCTACGCCGATTTGCTGATACTGCGGGTGTTGCAAGCGGTGTTCGAGCAAGGCCGCAGCAGTCGCACAACACGGGCTAAGGAAAAAGTTGACTTGCACCATTCCTCCTGTCACGGTCAAATTACTTGGAATGTTCTCCCGCCAGATTTGCACCACGAATTTGAGACGGAGTTTGCATCGGCCGTGGTACACCTGACGGAACGCGAAAGGGTTGCTGAGGATGCCGAAAGCGATTTGCAGGGATTGAAGAAAACCGGATTGATGAAAGAACGCACCGGGCAAACTTTCCAGGGTTTGATTACAGGTGTGCAGTCTTATGGTTTCTTTGTGGAAATTGAGGTGCGGCCGCCGGAGAGCGACATCCTGCGAGTTGAAGGACTGGTACACGTTTCTTCGCTGAAGGATGACTGGTACGAATATCGATCGCGCCAGCAAACTCTGGTGGGCCGGAAAAACCGCAATCAGTACCGTTTGGGCGATCGGGTAGAAGTTCAGGTCAAGAGTGTTGACTACTACCGCCAGCAAATTGATTTAGTTGCTGTTGGCGGCGGCAGTCAAGCTTTTGATGATGATGAATAATCAGTTGACTGTTGACAGTTGACTGTTGCTTTTCCTCAATACTTAGTTGTCATTGTCTAGCAACTAAGTATTAAGAAGTTGGCTGCCAACTCGACTCAGCAATCCTCACTAAATAATTAAGGAATAATATCAAATCCGATAGCATCGGACTTGTAAAATCTAGTCAAGACTTAACAATCACGGACGGTGCAACCGGAATTTATATAATTTATCTGCGTTAATCTGTGTTAATCTACCTGTATCTGCGGTAAAAAAAAGAGGATTAATTAACTGCCGATGACAAGGGATGGACGCTGATTCACGCAGAGGTAGAGAAGAGAGAGAGGAAGAATTCCGATGCTAAGAGATTTGATATAACAACTAATTACTAACAACAGTAAACGGTCAACTAAAAAATAACTAATGACGAATAACTACCCCCTCATTGTAGGAGTTACCGGTGCATCGGGACTGATTTATGCGGTGCGAACTCTGAAGTTTATGTTGGAGGCCGATCGCGCTATTGAACTGGTCGCTTCCAAGTCTACTTACATGGTTTGGCAAAGCGAACAGAACACCCGAATGCCCGCAGAGCCGACGCTTCAAGAGGAATTCTGGCGGGAACAAGCAGGAGTAGCCACAATGGGTAAACTTCGGTGCCATCCCTGGCAAGATGTCGGTGCTAATATTGCTAGTGGCTCCTTTCGCACCCAAGGGATGATCGTTATTCCCTGTAGCATGAGTACGCTGGGCAAATTGGCGGCTGGCTTGAGTTCGGATTTGCTCGAAAGAGCGGCCGACGTTCAGCTCAAAGAAGGGCGAAAATTGGTACTCGTGCCTCGCGAAACGCCTTTTAGCTTGATTCACCTGCGGAATTTGACTACCTTGGCGGAAGCTGGAGCTAGAATTGTACCAGCGATTCCTGCTTGGTATCACAATCCGCAAACTATTGAAGATTTGGTAGACTTTGTGGTGGCTCGCGCTTTAGACCAGTTGGGGATTGATTGCGTTCCTCTCAAACGCTGGAAGGAAGAAGAAGGGAGTTAGTTGACAGTTGACAGTTTGTTATTTGTTATTGATGATTTGTTAGTTTAAATTAGCAATTCCCAATTACCAATTACCAATTACCAATATTTTTAATATGCGACCTGTATTTTTGCTAGTAATTGTGGTGGGGCTGACTATTTTTGCCCTGCAAAATGTGGAGCCAGCATTATCGCTGGTGTTTTTGGGAGTTCGATCGCCTGCTTTGCCCTTATCTATCTGGATTCTGCTCAGCATGGTGGTGGGATCTCTCACATCTTTATTGATTTCTGGTTTGCTGGCTTTTTCAAATTACCTATCTGTAACGAGAGACCGCACCGGCCGATCCAGTCGCAGCCGTCCCGATACTTTCCCAGAGGACAGGAGAACACCTTACACGCCACCTCCCCCTCCTAGAAAAGAGGGAATTGACCCGGATATGAATAGGGAAAATAGCCAAACTCAGGCTGCTGGTTCCTACCGAACTGAGTACGGTACGCCTGCCGGTTACAGTTCCCGGACTTTCCTGCAAGAAACTCCGAACCAGGATGGGGCGAAGGATTACGCTCAACCGGGGACTTATGCAGCAGCAGACGATGAGGACGATTGGGTCTCAGAGGGCTCAAAATCCGGCTCTCAAGGGGGTGATGACGATTGGGGGGACGATCGCGATTTTCCCGATCGACCGCAGGTAAATGATGTTCCAGCGGCAAATCCGAGGGCTTACGAAGCTAAGCAGGAACCGAAAAGCAAATCTTGGGCTGGCTCAGTATATTCTTACGGCTATCGAGATCCGAGCCAGTCTGGGGTGGGGCAAACTGAGGCTGTATACGATGCGGAGTATCGAGTGCTGGTTCCTCCGGGAGGGGAGATTCCTAAACCCGCTGATGAAGCACCAATAAATCCTCTTGCAGAAGCAGAGGATGATTGGGGATTGGATGAGGGTGATGAGTTTGATGACGACGATCGCGCCAGTGGCGGATCGATTAACCTAAAAAAATAGAAAAATATTGGAGGATTTGGCAGTGGATGGGTTGAGGGGAGTAAATATTTATCTCGTCGGGATGATGGGTGCGGGAAAAACAACGGTAGGGCGGATTTTGGCAAGAAAATTAAAATACCGTTTTTTTGATACTGATGAACTAATTGTTCGAGTTGCTAATCAGTCAATTGCTGAGATTTTCGCTCAAGAGGGGGAAGAGGCTTTTCGGGAACTAGAAACTAAAGTGCTCGGCGAATTGTCTGCTTATCAAAATTCGGTTGTGGCTACGGGCGGCGGCATTGTGGCCCGATCGATGAATTGGGGTTACTTGCACTACGGTGTAGTGGTTTGGCTGGATGTGCCTGTAGATCAACTTTACGATCGACTGCGTTCGGACACGGCTCGACCCCTACTGCAGGAGGGCGAGATCAAATCTAAGCTGCAAAGCCTTTTGAAAGAGCGAGAGCGTTTTTACACTCAAGCAGATGTCCGAGTCTGTGCTGGTGTGGGCGAAAGGCCTGAAGCCGTGGCCACTAGGGCGATCGAGGAAATCCAAAAAGTTATCAAATCAGAAACCGGGTCCGATCTCAATTGATACATTCATAAACCCGGTTTCTCAGAAAATAACAGGTTTCTCAGGACTTGTGGTATTAGTTCCCAACAATAATGCAACTCTACACAAGCTCCAAACCACCAGCTTCATCAGTCATTCCCAAAATCTAAAATCTAAAATCTAAAAGGGTATGACTTCGGTAAAAATACTGGTTTTTGTCTGAATGTGTCGGTTTAACCACCCAATATTTTGCAGTCCACCGGGTTTGAGTGGATGTGAGGCGTAACTTTTATAAGTAGGAGGATGTGGCCATGCGGAGATTTTATACAAGAACTAATGGCAGACTCATCTGATGCGTTAAGGTCGCCTATTGAGTTCTCCCTAAAAATAAAAGGGCCCCACCGCTGAAGGGCTGTAGGGCGCAAGGACAGTTAAACGCTAACTTGATTGTCGGGAAATTTAGCATCAATGCTATCGTCCTATGTGACGATTTTACGATCGTCCATTCACTCATCAATTTTCCTGTATCAAAAAATGTAACCCAGCACCGCTCGAATTCAACCTGTCCTATTCTAAAAGCAATACCTCATGCATTCTGACTAGCAGCTCCCTAAAGCTGCTTTTTTATTGCAATCGAGTTTTTGGCTGCCCGACTTGCGGACTCTTGGGAATAACATTTTGAGCAACAGTGGCTACACCTCAATACTGCCATAGCGGTTTTCAGTTCCACTCCCGGTTCGTCGGTAGTTGGTAATTGGTAATGGGGAATGGGTAGTTGGGAATTGGGCATTGGTAACAACCAGCGGGGAATCGGCAATAGAGATGCTGTACCTCACCCGGCTTGAAAACTGCTCTGATTACGGCGCGGAACGGGGCTTTAATCCGGGGGTGGGGGATTGAAAAAAAATAAGGGCGTTGCTGAATGATGCCATGAATCATTGAGGAATCGGCACATCCCAGAACTTGAGGTAGTGTAGCAACAATCTGATCGAGTGTCTCAGCATTTCCTCTGACTTGGAATAACAAAGTGTCTTGCGATGCAGTCGGGCTTGCGTAATGTCGTAACCGTGTGTTTTCACCTTCTACCCTAGTCATGTAAGTCTTGCTAATAATCTGATCTCCATCTGGAATAAATCCTGGATAGACTCGCCAGCCGTCCGTGACATAAAAATAACAATTCCATGTTGCTACAAGCTCCCACAAGGGGGCAAAGGTCTTCGCACTGTGGTCGCCCAAAACCCACCCTAAGATTCCTGGCTTAAAGTGGTCTACTGCTGTCCACAACCAGATTTTTTTTTTTGCCCTACAAAAGTTTCTAGTTCATCCAACTCCCCCACTTCTGGAGTCGTCTCTGGGTCATAGGCGGACGGTAGGCGTTCTCCTACTTGTCTGACCCAATTAATGACGGTGGTGTGATGGACTCCTGTGACGCGCTCAATACCTCGAAATCCCATGCCGTTGACATACATTTTCAAACATTGCGCTTTAATTTCATCTGAGTATCCTTTGGAGATTGTGTAAACATCAATAAACTGACGATGACAATCGACACAAATATGATTTTGCTTCCCTCTCATCTTGCCATTTTTACGGATATGGCTGGAGCCACATTCAGGACATTTCATTAGATTTAACCTCAATTCATATCACTATTATGCAACGCCAAAATAAGCTGTATTTATTGATGGGCGATCTGATAGTTTTCGGCTAAATATCCGTTGCGAGTTATAGAATTTGGTTGGATGAATTTCCCGTTTCTCATTAAGAGAATACGAGCCTGCCTGTTTTTGACCAAAACTCGATCGCTCCCCCCAGCCCCACACCTGTTAAAGAAATGCTAGCTAATACCGCAAAAGCCCGCCAATTTTTCCAACCAGATATTTGAATATCGAGTCTTGCCAAAGCTCCGGCTGAAATCAAGAGTAAACAAGTAGCAAAAAGGTGCATCCAGGCAAAAACTACCACTGCCACCAAAGCTCCTACAATAATAGAAAGAAAAGCACCGAGATCACTAGAAAACCACCGCATAATTAAGGCTTTTATGTCTCTCAGAGGGAACGACAAGGCGACAGTGAACACTAAAATTGAAGCTATGGCTAAAAACCAAGTCAGGTGCGGGGGAACATCAAACTCAGATAATTTCCAGCCAAAGGTGAAATAAGTAACAAAAAGTAGAGTTAGGGAAACCCAAGAGTTTTTTTTCATCCAATGGCACAATTAGGAGAACCAGGCAAAAAAAAGATGACGATCCAGAGGACTTTTTACAGGGGCTAGAGGTTGGTTGAAATAGCTTGTACCGGACAGGTAGGGATGCACTGCTCGCAAACGATACACCGCGATCGAGCAAAACTTAGTTTAAAGCTTTCTGGGTCTAGGGTCAAGGCTTCTGTCGGGCAAACCCCCGTACACAAACCGCAGTGAACGCAGATATCCTCGTCTATCAGTATTTCCCGGCTGGCTAGGGAAACGCCGATGTTTTGCGATCGCATCCAGTCGATCGCCGCTTCTAGTTGGTCGATGTCCCCTGATAACTCTAGCACCAGTTTGCCCACTTGATTGGGAGCCACCTGAGCACGGATAATGTTGGCTGCAACATTAAAATCCTTTGCCAGTCGATAGGTGACAGGCATTTGGATCGATCGTTGGGGAAACGTCAGTGTTACCCGTTTTTTCACCCTGCAAGTCCTCGATAATTTACAAACAATCTTAGTTATCTTATGTTTTAGCGCACTTGGTCTAATTACTGCCTTTATCAAAATTATTTATGAGATTGGTCTGAATTATCTCAAAATGTGGTATAATCTGAATCTATTTAAAATAAAAACATAAAAATAAAACCGCAATTTATTTTATGACCCAAAATTCCCCCAACTCAACTGTCCCCCCCGCTGCTAAGAATCCCGAAACAAAAGTCGCCACGCGCCTCAGAAACTTATTGATCGTGTTAGCCGCGATCGCCCTTTCAGTATCTATCTTCTTAGGGCTGCAAACCCAAACGCCATCAAGCAGTCTCACCGATATGGCAAAAGCTTCAACGCCATTAGAAACAGCTTTGATCAACGGCAAACCGACACTGATGGAATTTTATGCTAATTGGTGCGGTAGCTGTCAGGCAATGGCTAACGATCTGAGCGAAATCAAACAGAAATACGCCGAACCGATGAATTTTGTGATGCTGAATGTAGACAATGACAAATGGCTGCCAGAAATCACCAAATATCGAGTAGATGGCATTCCGCACTTTGTCTATTTGAACGATAAAGGCAGCCCCGTTGCGGAAACGATGGGCGAAATGCCGCGCAGTATTATGGAAGCTAACTTAGAAGCTTTAATAGCAGGAAAACCTCTGCCACACGTCCAAGCTGGCGGTCAAGTTTCTAATTTTACTCCCCCCACAGGACCTGTAAAAACAAGTAGCTCCGACCCCCGCGCCCACGGCTCTCAAGTACAGTAAAAGAAGAAAGAGAGAACAAGGAAAGAAGACTTTAGGAACAGGCAAGATGCCTGTTCCTGATTGCGATAACTTACAGAGATTCAAAAGCCCCTCGCAACTTATGTCAATCTGCGTTTTGGGCGCTCGACTACCTCTAAAGGAATATTATAAAAAACATTTTTGACAATTTATTAAAATTTATTATACTACTTGTCAGGTGCGGAGCGTAAATATTCTCTCACTCCCTATACAAAATAAAGCCTGACCGAAAACAATTTGGTCGCCAGCCCTGCGATTCATTCCTTTGCAGGCTGACTGGGTAAACTTTTCAATTTTTTAACCTAAAATCTAAAATCTAAAATCAAATGACCGCCGATAAACCCGGATTCAGCATTAGCGCGACCGCGATTCGCCGCCACATCGGCACCCTCATGCTGACACTTGCGATTATAGTCGTGGGCATTTTCTACATCACCCAACTGCCCGTTGACTTGCTGCCCTCCATCACCTATCCCCGCATCAGCGTGCGCTTAGACGCCCCCGGAGTCTCGCCAGAAGTTGCAGTTGACGAAATTACCCGCCCCCTCGAACAAGGGCTTTCAGCAACAGAAGGAGTCACGCAAGTTTTTTCCCGCACCCGCGAAGGACAAGTCAGCGTCGATTTATTTTTCAGGCCAGGGGGCGACATCAACCAAGCCCTCAACGACGCTACAGCCTCCGTCAACCGAATTCGCAACCGACTTCCCGATACAGTTGAATCGCCCAGTCTGTTTAAATTTGACCCTTCTCAACAGCCGGTGTACGAATTTGCCCTGACTTCAGACTCGCGACAAGGGGTAGATTTGCGGGTATTTGCCGATGACGAATTAGCCCGGGAAATTAACGTTATTCCAGGAGTAGCTTCGGTTGACGTTTCCGGTGGCGTTCAGGAAGAAATTCAAGTTAATATTGACCTGAACCGGCTGCAAAGTTTAGGAGTTAATCTTAATGACGTTTTTAATGCTTTGCGCGAGCGCAATTTAGACACTTCCGGTGGTCGCCTGCGGCAAGAATCTAACGAACCGCTGACGCGCACAATCGGTCGCTTTAGAACAGCCTCTGAAATCGCCAATCTTTCCTTTCAAGTATCCGGTTCCAACCCGCCAAAACGAGTTTACCTGCGCGATTTTGCCCAAGTCAATGACGGCACGGAAGAACAGCGAGTCAAAGTTTTTCTCAATCAAAAACCAGCCGTTAAAATTAGCATCTTAAAACAGCCGGACGCCAACACCATTACTGTTGTAGACGGAGTGAAAAATCGCATCAAAGAAATGCAGGAGTCTGGCTTAATTTCTGCAGACATGACCGTAGTTACTACCTTAGACGAATCCCGATTTATCCGCAATTCCTTAGCGGATGTGGCGAATGCGGGAGTTTCAGGTGCAGTGTTGGCTGCGGTCGCAGTTTTGTTCTTTTTAGGTTCTCTCAGACAAACGCTGATTATTTCTCTGACTATTCCCCTGTGTACTCTAGCAGCCATTATTTTAATGCGGCTGTTCGGCTTGTCGCTGAACTTGTTTAGTTTAGGCGGTTTAGCATTAGGTATCGGTCAGGCGATCGACACCAGCGTAGTTATTTTAGAAAATATTGTAGTCGGTCTAGACAGCAACCCTCATCTGAAAAAAGGCAGAATCAAAGATCGAAAAGAACGCACAATAGAAGAGTCGGTATTGCGGAGTGAAGAAGTAGAATCAGCAATGGTTGCTTCCACAGCAGCCAACTTAGTATCAGTGCTTCCATTTTTGCTGATCGGCGGCTTCTTTTCTCTGCTATTTAACGAATTAATTTTGACAATTAGCTTTGCAGTAGCAGCATCTCTGCTAGTAGCTTTAACGGTAGTGCCGATGCTGACTTCTCGCCTGATGGGAATGTCTTATTCCAGCGGTATCAGTCAGTTCGGGCCGATAAAACATTTCAACCGCGGCTTTGAGAACGGTACGCGGGCTTACGGTTCGATGCTGTCAAAAGTTCTGAGTTTGCGGTTAATTATCATTGCAGTTGCTTTTGTGATTTTAGGCGGTGGGACTTGGGTGATGGCGGGTCAAATTCCCCAAGAAATTTTGCCGAGAGTTAATACAAGTCAAGCCAGATTATTTGCCTCGTTTCCTCCGGGGACTAACTTGGAAACCAATCAAAAAGTGATTGCAGCAGCCGATAAACTTCTGCTCGCACAGCCAGAAACAAACTACACTTTAACTACAGCAGGGGGGCTGCTTTTCGGCAACAATACGGTGGAAAATTTGCTCAGGGGAAGCAGCACAATTACGCTAAAACCAGGTACGAATACCACCGATTTTACGGAAAAAATGACTGAGGAATTTAAAAAACTTGACCTTCCTAAAGGAACTCGTCTGCGGCTAGTTCCAGAATCGATTAGGGGTTTAGTTTTAACTAATTCTCCCGTGCGGGGTGGCGAAATTGATGTCGTGGTTCAGGGGGAAACTGAACAATCATTGCAGGAAGCCGGCCGTCAGATATTAAAAGAATTAGATGAGAAGGTAAAATTAGCCCGGTTTCGGCCGGAGGCAGACGCGCCGCAGTCAGAGGTACAAATTCGTCCCGATTGGGAAAGGGCCGCTGTGTACGGGCTGACAGCCCAAGATATTGGGGAGACAATTCAGACAGCAATTGAAGGTGCTGTTCCCACTCAGTTGCAGCGGGGAAACCGATTAATAGATGTGCGGGTGCAGTTCGATCGCACTTCGGTAAAATCTATTGCTCAACTCGGACAAATTCCGTTATCTGGTAATAATAGCATCATCCGTTTAAGCGACGTGGCTAATATTACGATCGGCAAAGCGCCTGCAGAAATTCAGCGTCTCAATCAGCGCCAAGTTTTCTTAGTTGTCGGAAACTTGAATAAGGGTGCAAGTCTCGGCGATGCTGTGCAGCAAGTCGATGCAGTTTTATCAGAACTGAAGTTGCCGCGAGGAGTAAGAATTCTGCCGAGTTCGGCTGCTGAAACTAATGAACAATTGCAAACTTCTCTCAAGCTTTTGGGGGGATTGGCGACTTTTCTAGTGTTTGTAGCCATGGCGGTGCAGTACAATTCTTTGGTCGATCCGCTGGTGATTTTGCTGACAGTGCCCCTGGCGTTGGCGGCGGGAGTATTCGGGCTTTATGTGACCAAAACTGCGATCGGTGCGACGGTGATGATCGGTGCAATTTTGCTCGTGGGAATTGTGGTGAATAACGGCATCATTATGATCGAGTTGGCGAACCAAATTTTGGAAGAGGAAAAGGTCGATCGCACAACAGCAATTCTCAGGGCAGCACCTCAGCGCTTGCGGCCGATTTTGATGACAACTATTACCACAGTTTTGGGTTTATTTCCCCTAGCTTTGGGCATTGGAGAAGGTTCGGAATTCTTGCAACCGCTGGGTGTGGTGGTGTTTTCCGGTTTGTCGCTGGCGACTTTGCTAACGCTGTTTATTATTCCGTGTTTCTATATTTTGCTGCACGATTTCTTTGGGATGTTTGCAGCGAAGAAGAAACCGCAGGCAGTAGCTATTCCTGTGCAGAAGACGCCGAGAAAGACTCCGAATTTGTAAAATGTAGTGTCAGCTTTTTACGCACTTCGACGCAATCCGGCAGGGGTTTAAACCCCTGCCTCAAAGCGAAAGTCGGTTAAAACCGACTCTAGATTTTAAGGTAAAATACGATCTATTTCAGTCCTCTTTCAGAGGACTTTAGCTATGAGACAGGGAATTCATTCCCTGTCGGACTGTCGGACTTACAAACAATACCGCTACTGCATTTGATGTCAAGTTGACGCCGCAAGAATTAGTGGGTAAGGTGCGTCAGTAAACATTCTATGACTCCCAAAAGAAATTCCCGACTGACGCACCCTACGAGAATTAGTCTGTCAGATGCGTTTGACATCCAAAAATTGTATGTTACAATAATACTACATAACAGGTTGGCAAAACAAACTTAAAGAAAAATGCCCTACGAAAAATTAGACATATCAGCCCCAAAACCAGTATTATCTTGGGCAAATCACGCCCTGGGCGAAAAAGAAACCAAGATGACCGCAAACGTAGCATCTTTGCCCTTTGTATTCAAACACGTCGCACTAATGCCCGATGTACATTTAGGCAAAGGTGCTTTAGTCGGTTCAGTAATTGCCACAAAAGAAGCGATTATTCCGGCTGCTGTCGGAGTTGATATTGGTTGTGGCGTAATTGCTGTCAAAATGCCTTTTAACGCCAACAAATTAGAAGGCAAACTCAAACAAATTCGCCTCGATATCGAAGCCGCAATTCCCGTGGGATTTGCGGAAAACAAGGAAGTAGAAAAAACTGTCACCAACTGGCAGGGATGGGGTGAGTTTAAGAAACTTCATCAAGGTGTGCAGCACCAAAACAATAAAGCCTTAAAACAAATGGGTTCCCTCGGCGGCGGTAATCATTTTATTGAGGTTTGCGTTGATAGTGAAAACTTTGTTTGGCTGATGCTACATTCCGGTTCTCGCGGCATTGGAAACTTGCTCGCACAGCAGCACATCGAGACTGCTAAACATTTAGCTAAACTGGCAGAAATTAGTCTCGCCGATCAAGATTTGGCTTATTTTGTAGCGGGTACGCGGGAGTTTGCTGCTTACTGGCACGATTTGCAGTGGGCGCAAGATTATGCTCGTTTTAATCGCGATGTGATGATGAATCGGTTTAAGCGAATTGTGGAAAAGCACGTCGCGGGCGGCAAATCTGTTAAGCCGTTATTAGAGGTGAATTGCCACCACAATTACGCGGAAAAAGAGGTGCATTTTGGTGAAGATGTGTATGTGACTCGCAAGGGTGCTGTGCGCGCAGATGTAGAGGATTACGGGATTATTCCGGGTTCGATGGGGGCGAAATCTTTCATTGTTAAAGGGAAGGGAAATGCTGAAAGTTACTGTAGTTGCAGTCACGGTGCTGGCCGATTGATGTCTCGCAATCAAGCGAAGAATGTATTTACTCTCGATGATTTTGTGCGGCAGACTGAGGGGGTTGAGTGCCGCAAAGATAAGGAATTTTTAGATGAAATTCCGGGGGCTTATAAGCCGATTGATGAGGTGATGAGTCAGCAGTCGGATTTGGTGGAAATTGTGGCGACTTTGAAGCAGGTGGTTTGTGTCAAGGGGTGACAGAAACTGATTTATTTGTACTTCACTTACCTGAAAATTGCTTTATGGGAATAGGGGGGAAATCAAGCTGCTGTTGATTTCCCCCCTCTTGACAAACGCTTTGTTTTCTGAAGCTTTTCTCTAACAGACCATCTGTCTGGACTCAATTTCTAGCAAGCGCAGCAGTGTTTCATCGCCATTGGCTTTGGCTGCTTGCTTTCTACGATCGAGAATATTGCAAATATTCGCTTGGTGGATTTGCGCCACTTCCACAACAGTTGGGTAAGATTCAACCGTCCCTGGGGTGCGAACTGCTGCCCTATCCCGATCGCCACCTTGAGAATCTCGCTTTGTAGTATAGTTTGTGCCGCCGTATTTATTTGGGCCGGGAATGTGTCTCGGATACCGATAGTTCCAGTCTTGGCCCCGGTATTTGCCCGCTACTTCGCCTTCGATCATATCGACTGTCGGAATGTCGTACTCGTAGTTGACGCCGCGATAAGTGAGTTTCATATTTTTGATCCTTATATGTATGGAGATAAAAAGGGCAGTCAGGCCAGCTTGGGTTTTCTTTGCTAAAACTTTTTTAGTTTCTGTATTCAATTATACTGTTTTTTAAGATAAATCGGTTAAATTTACAAAAATTAATATTTTGAGGGGCACAGGGCAAGAAAAAACCCGCCGCAGCGGGTTTAATCGAGTTTTTGACTAATTCGAGCAGCATCCGGAGCGAAACTGCTTCGGTTCCGGAGAACTAGCCAACTGTCACCTGATCGGTTTGCACGTCTGTAGCGCCTTCTTCAGCAGAGGCGATCGCCACCAACTTGTCGAGAATTTCCTGACTGGGAACTTGACCTTTGAGAACAACCGTGCTGCTGAGCTGAGCTACATAAACAGTCTCGATATCAGCAACTTCTGGATCGCCGTCAAAAGCTAAAGCGACCCGCTTCGCGAGGCCGCTGTCGTCAAAATTTCCGTCTGGGCCGACTTTAGCAGGAGCGATGGATTGCGCTTGCGCTGCTTGCTGTACTACTTGTGCCATCGGTTCAGCCGGGGCTTCAGGCTTTTCGAGTCCGAACAGTCTTTTAAACCAACCCATATTAGTTGAGTCTCCTGAAAATACACTTTTTACACGATAGCTCTAGAATTCCAAAAGACTCGTAATTGTTGCAAAACTCAGCGAAATTTATCAAAATGTTTTATCGGGAGACTTTCACAATCTAAAATCTTAAATGGTATCTAGATATTGATGTTGCTATTTGATGTATAGGACGATCGCTCCGCCTTGGATAGCAGAGGCATAGTCGAAGCAGTTCCCCCACTGTCACCTTAAAAAAACTGCACAACGCGCCGGAATACATTCCCGGTTTGTTTAACTACCCCGGACATCTCCTGCGGGTCATCGATCTGTGTCCACTGATACAGGGGACAGTAGCCAGCGCTTAATTAAGGGTAGTCCTACATATAGCAATCCTTGCAGGAGTCGTAATTTTTTTACCCCACCGCAACCCTCCCCGAATCCCCTCGCTCGGGAGTAAGAAATTCACAAATGATGCGAGGATTGCTATAAGTAATTATGCGATTTGATCTAATCCGGTCTGTAGAAGGAGATGACAGGCAAAAATCACTACTTGTTTACCAATTAGCAATTACCAATTTCCAATTTCCAATTACTACTCACCAATTCCCCGTTAGAGATAATTAAATCTAACTCTTAACTTTTTAGATAATATTGTTCTGCTTCCGACCAATTCAGTTTAAGCAACGAATCATCTCCCCAGGTCAGTTTGAGACTCGGCTTAATTGCTGTCACGCCCAAAGCGCTAATAATCTGCGCTGCTACAGCTTTCGCCAGTAGCGGCGGTACAGAATTTCCGACTTGGCGAAAACCGTGCCATTTTGTAACGTGAAATCTAAACCAGTCAGGATAGGAATGCAGTCGCGCAGCTTCCCTGACAGTAATGCACCGAGGCGCGATCGGGTGAATTGGTCTCGGCGAAGTATAAGCCCCCCTAGCCCGGTCGGTTCCAGCCCTGAGAGTGTTGCAAACTCCCTGGGGATGAAGCTTATAAAAACGGCTGATCGGCTCTTTTTCGCCGTGTTTAGCAGCATGAAACCTTTCTCTACATTCCAGAGAGTGTTGAGTTCGCAAACTGCAAGAAAGAATTTGCCGATCGTACTCGCGATCGTAGGAATAATCATCATCCAAACCATCAATTCCGCGCATTATACTCGCATAAGCGCTGCACTTTCCGTACTCCGCCATCACCCAATCTCGGTGCAGCAACTCGCTGTACTTTTCCACTTCCGGCAAATCTCCGATCGCATCCCAAACTGTCGGGACAGCAGGTAAATTAACTTTTTTATAGCGTTTAGGAATTTTAACTTTCGGCAGTATAGTAGTTGGCTGAGGGTATTTTGGCAGCTCATAATCTTTTTTGCAGCCAATCAAAAACAAGCGTTTGCGAGCTTGCGGCACTCCGTAGTGAACCGCGTTGAGAACTTGATAGTTTTCTTCTACTTGATAGCCTGCTTCCAGGAAAGAGCTAATTAAAATATTCAGGAGTTCTTTGTGTTCTCCTGATGCAATTCCCGGAACATTTTCCATTACGAAAAACTTGGGTTTTAGCTCCAAAACTAAGCGTTTAAAGTGAAAAATTAGAGAATTTCGCGGGTCGTCCACATCGCGCTTTCCCATCATCGAGAATCCTTGACAGGGCGAACCGCTGATTACTACGTCTATCTCGCGCCGCCCGATCGCCGATTTTTTCCTAATTTCCGAACCCGTAAGCTGTGCGACATCTTTGCACAGAATAGAACACAGCGGGAAATTAAACTGGTGTGTGGCGCAGTGAATTGGGTCAATTTCGACTGAGGCAAGTACATCAAAACCTGCTTGTTCAAAGCCCAGGGTCATGCCGCCCGCGCCTGCAAATAAATCAACAGCGATCGGTCGCTTTTTCCGATTGCTTGGCATAACATTTCAATAACAAAGTTGCTTTAAGAGAAATTAAGGAAATTAACCGGGTTTTTGGTAATAAATCTTGAGTTTGTCAAGGAGCCATCTACAAAGAAACCGGGTTTATACATAACCTTTCAATACCAAAATTGCTTTAAGAAGCTGTATTTAATTTGACATTTTTCATTATTTCCGCAGCGGCCCGATCGCACACGCCCACATCTCCCAGACTTTCGCGCATTTCCCGATAACCCGCTTTGATTTGCTGGCGTCGATCGGCATTTTGCAGCAATTCCAGTGCGTGGTTCACTATATTTTCCGCAGTCGCCTCGTATTGCAGCAACTCCGGCACGATCGGCTTCATTTGCACCAAATTGGGCGGAGACATAAAAGGAATCGAAAATTTCAGGACGTGGCGAGCAATAATCGCCGTAATCGGACTGACGCGATAGACGACAACTTGCGGAACGTCGAGCAAAGCTAGCTCCAGATTAACAGTACCAGATTTAGCGATCGCCAGATCGGCAGCCGCCAAGATTTCCAGAGTTTGATTTTCTAACAAAGTAGCCCGCAAACCGTAATTCTCGATCGCTTTTTCGATTTTGCTGCGGAAAGCTTTGTTAGCAAGCGGAATCCAAAAATGAACTTCCGGCAATTTAGCTTGAATAATTTGAGCTGCCTCAAATATAACCGGCATCAGGTACTTGAGTTCTTGGTGTCTGGAAGCGGGAATTAGGGCGATCGACACCTGTTCCGGCCCAATTCCCAAAGTTTTGCGGGCAACTTCCCGGCTGGGCGCAGATTGCATTCTATCCACCAAAGGATGACCAACCCAACTCACTTGGGCTCCTTTTTTTCGATAATAACAAGCTTCTTCGGGGAAAATTGCCAAAAGTTGGTCGCTAATATTGACAATCAGATCGGTATTGCGACGAGAAATCGACCAAACCCATTCTTGAGGTGCGATGTACCAAACCACCGGCAAATCCGGCAAACAGCGGCGGATGTAGCTGCCAATACCGAGATTTGGAGTCAAATAATCAATCAATACAACAGCATCGGGGCGGAAGTTTTTGAGATATTGTTTAGCTTTTTGCTGAACTTTGATCGTTGGCCAAATATACGGCACTGATTCTATCAGACCCATAGAACCAATGCCCACAGTATCGCCTAAAATAGTAGCCCCAGCTTCTGCCATACGAGGGCCGCCCAATCCGGTTATTTCTAGCTCAAAACCAGCGGCGACAGCGTGACGTTTTAAGGCTGCAACTAACAAAGCTCCTTGCAAATCGCCAGAAACCTCACCAGTGCTGATAAAAATTTTCATAAAATCCTCGATATCATCAGTAAGGTGCCCCGGAGCAAAACTTTTTTAGCTGCGTCAAGGCTTGAAACTGACACACCCTACAGCTAACTGCTCATAGGTTTGTAGTGAGGACTGCAGTCCTATCTGACGCGACTTTTAGCTAATAAGGACTAAAGTCCTTACTACAAACAATAGGTTTATTCTACCTCATTTACTTTTTGCCAGGAATCAAACCGCGCCGCCCTTTGGTTATAGACTGCTGTACAAATCTCCGCAGGTGCTGCAAGTGGGCGTTTTCTGGTAACAAATCCAACTGTTCCAAAGCTTGATTGAGAGTGTAGCCTGAATGGTATAAAATACGAAAAGTTTTCTTCAAAACTAGCAAATCTTCTTCTGTCAAACCAGCGCGTTGGAGACCGACTTTGTTGATTGCTCGCACTCTCGAAGGATTGCCTTCGACTAGCATATAAGGAGGTACGTCTCGATCGATTCTGCTCAAGCCCCCCACCATAGACAAGCGGCCGATGTGGACAAACTGATGAACGCCCAAAACACCGCTCAAGCGGGCTTGAGACTCGATTTTAACGTGTCCGGCTAAGGCTACAGCATTGGCGATAATTACTCGATCGGCGATCGCGCAATTGTGTCCCACATGAACATAAGCCATCAATAGATTATGATTGCCAATTGTCGTGCTTTCCCCCGCTCCAGTAGCGCGGTTAATTGTCACGTATTCCCGAATTTGATTGCTGTCGCCAATTTTCACCCTAGTCGGAGAACCCTCGTATTTCAAATCTTGAGGTTCCAAACCAATCGCCGCACCGGGAAAAATTTGATTGCGAGCGCCTATTTCTGTTAGCCCGTCGATAATTGCATGAGCGCCAATCTTAGTATCCGGCCCGATTTTCACTCTTTCCCCAATTACAGCATAAGCTCCCACTTGTACAGTCGGGTGAAGTTCAGCGCCGGGATGAATCACAGCAGTTGGGTGAATCAAAGTAAGCATTTGTCAATTTTTTTGCTGGTAAGTGGGAAGGAAGTTCGGCTAAGCGCAGTGTAAGGAATTGAACGGATTTAACGGATGGATGTTGACAGAAGACGGAAGAAGGAAGAGGGAATTTTAGAAATTTTAAGATTGCGTCGTTCCGACGAACACTTAGCAGTTTTAATTTAAATTCAAAACTCACAAGTCACAATTACCCGCAAGCCCTCACCACTTCCCCAATTTAATCTACCATCGAAAACGTCAATTCTCCTTCACAAACTTTTTGTCCGTCTACTTCAGCCAGAGCCTGCATTTTTGCGAAGCGGCGGCGTTTTACCCACAGCAATTCTACAGTCATCCGCAACTGATCGCCCGGTACAACCTGACGACGGAACTTCACTTGATCGATTCCGGTAAACATCCACAATCCTTGCTTGATGTCGGGCAACTGAGCGAGAACAATACCGCCAACTTGAGCCATAGCTTCAACAATTAATACCCCAGGCATAATTGGCCGTCCGGGAAAATGCCCTTGAAAATGTGGTTCGTTGAAAGTCACATTTTTAATTCCTATAGCCTTCTCCGACGGCACGTAATCAACAATCTTGTCAACCAGTGCAAAAGGATAGCGATGAGGCAAGAATTTCTGAATTTCTTCGAGAGTAAAAGTAGATTTAACCGCTGGAGAATCCTCACCGTTTTCAGTGGGAACGGATTCAGAATTCGCAGTATTGAGGGTGTTAACTTCAGTCAGCGTGGACATTGCTTGAAGACTTTTGAGTGTAGTATGGCAGAAGGAATATGCAATCTTAACAGAGCACGTGTTTTTTCCTAACTTTTATCTAGCGTAGCTAGAGCTTCCGATTTCAGGGCTTGGCCGAGTTGGACGTGCAGATTGTGACTGGCTTTGTAAGCCAAGTAGTGAGCTTTTGGCCAAGTTCCGAGCAGACTGAGGTCGCCTACTAAGTCTAGGATTTTATGGCGCACCGGTTCGTTTGTAAATCTCAAAGGCGGGTTGAGCCACCCGGATCGATCGCAAACTAGGGCGTTCTCTAGGGTACCACCTTTGATCAAACCTGCTTGTCGCAATTGGTCAACTTGGCGAGCAAGTCCAAAAGTGCGGGCTGGGGCGATCGCGCTAGCAAAACTTTCTGCCTCTGGCGACCAACTGTACCATTGATTGCCGATCGCCTGTTCCTCAAAATCAATTCCGTAACTAAATCGAGTTTCGGCTGAGGGTAAAGCCGCTGCAAAAGCATCCCCGTGACGCACCCAAATTGGCTGTTCTAGGACGAAGGAGGAAGTGGGGTCTTGCTTCGATTCTTGAGGAACTAAGCCGGTATGGGCGATCGCCTCTACCCAAACCACAGCCGAACCGTCCAGCAGAGGCACTTCCGGCCCATCAACCTCTATTCGAGCATTATCCGCTCCCATCCCCGCCAAAGCGGCTAATAAATGCTCTACAGTGCGAATTTGAGCATCGATACCTGCCAGTTCAGTTGAAAGTGCAGTCTGGCAAACCGCCTCAATTTTTGCAGGAATTATCGGAGCACCAGGCAAGTCAATTCTGACAAAATAGCGGCCTTCCCCAACCGCAGCAGGCAAAACTCGGACGCGAGTTTGTTCGCCGCTGTGCAAACCGATTCCCGACAGTTCAAATTCAGATTTTAAGGTACGTTGAGTCATTTGGAAGAGGGAAGAGGGAAGAGGGAAGAAGGAAGAGGGAAGAGGGAAGAAGGAAGAGGGAAGTTAACAGTAGGGTGCGCCTGGTCGCGCACCTTAGACATGATTTGTAGGGTGCGCCGAGGCGTAGCTTACTAATTAGCAATTAGCAATTAGCAATTAGCAATTACCAATTACTCCTAACTAATAACTAATGACTGCTGACTACTGACTCTTCGTTAATTAGAATCGCTCACCAATCCCAAAGTGAATTTGATTGTCGCCCGTGTCGTTGATACCGTAATCGATCCGGATCGGCCCTAAAGGAGATTGAATCCGCACGCCGAGGCCGTAACCGTAACCGCTACCCGGCTTTCCGCGGATACCGGCAGGGTCGCCCGGGACATCTTGGCCCGTACCCAAGTCAGTGCCAGCATCCAAAAATAGCGCTCCGCCGATAAACGAAATAATCGGGAAACGGTACTCAACGCTGGCTTCTAGGAAACTGCGACCTGCTCCGAGGTCGCCTTCGTCGTATCCGCGCACCGAGTTGGCGCCGCCTAAGGCGAAGGCTTCGTAGGGAGGCAAATCTCCGAATATGGTGCCGCCTCTAAAACTGAATGCCAGGGTTTGAGGGCCGGGGGTAAAGTTAGTGTACTTGACTGGTAGGTACAAGCTGTAGCTGGCCCGCAGGCGGTTTAACAGGATGCTGCCGGAACCTACAGGAATCGATTGTTCCACCCCAAACCTGAGCAGAGAACCGCTAGTGGGGCGGAGGGGGTCGTTGCGCCGATCGCGCACAACACCTGCTTGCAGTGTTGTCAAGTCGTCGGAGCCGGAATTGCTAAAACTTAACAGGTTGCCGAGTTCGTCCCGGGATTCGCGCCTGCCTTTGCGATCGGTAATTGAGACTCGCTGGTACTGCAAGCCGACTGAAGCTGTCCACTCAGCATCGGCAAAAGGATTGCGCGACAGGGGACGGGTGAAATTGATGCCGGCACCGGTGCGATTGATGCGGGGTCGATCCTCGTTGGGCAATCTGACTTCCCGTTCGCCGCCGTCAAAAATCACGCTGATCGATCGTCTTCTAAAAACATTAGCGGTGAAAGAAGTCCGGTAAGGATCGCCCGCAATCCAGGGGTCAGTAAAACTCAGGTCAAACAGATTTTGGCGTTCCCCGATTTGTACTTCAGCGCCCAACTTCTGGTTCCTTCCGCCCAAGTTTTGCTGCTGGTAACTCAGCGTACCGAACAAACCCGTCGCGGAACTCAAACCCGCACCAGCCGCCAAAGAACCAGTATTTTTCTCGATGACGTTGACAATTACCCTTGCCTTGCGGGGGTCAGTCGTTCCCGGTTCCAAGGCAAGTCGCACGTCTTCAAAAATTCCCAAACCAAACACCCGTCTCAAATCTCTTTCCGCCTTGGTGCGGTTAAAGATGTCTCCGGGCTTGAGTTCTACTTCGCGGGTGACGACAAAGCGACGGGTGTTGCCTCCGATCGGCTGACCCGTGGCATCTGTTGCCTCTCCCTCCTTGTTCAGGAAGCGGACATCAACGGATTCGATCTGGCCTTCTGCCACTACCAGGGTGACTGTGCCGTCGTCTCCTACTTGCGGGGCATCAGTGATTTGGCCCAAAACATAGCCGTTCTCTTGATACCACGCATTAATTTTTTTCACTCCCTCCTCAAAGCGGCGGAGGTTGAGAATTTTGCCGTATTGATCGCGGAAGCTTTCGTCAATTACGCTTTGGGGCAGCACTTGCTGACCGGTGATTGTCACTCCCCGCAGCACCGGATTTGGCTGCACAATAAAAGTCACCCGGACGCCCAACGGGGTGTCTTCCGGTACTGCCCGCACGTTTCTGAAAAAGCCTGTGGCAAAAATGGCGTTGATGTCTTGTTGCAGTTGGCTGCGGTTGGTCGTGCGTCCCGGTTGGGTGCTGATGACTCGGTAAATTTCGCTTTCCAAGTCTCCCGTCGCCCCGGTGACTGTAACTTCTGCAACTAGCACTTGCGGTTCTGCCGCCCCGGCGGGTGCGGGGGTTTGTCTGGGCTGCGGTGCTGGGCCAGGGGGTAATGGGGGAACGGTGTTAGCCGGCGGTCTGGTCGGGGCCGGTCTGGGGGTAACTTGGGCGTTTTGAGCGATCGCCCCTGATTCCTCTGGTTTCCCTAGCTCTGCTGCGAGCCAGGCGGGCGTTACAGCCGATGGCTCGGGGGGGAGCGAGCTGTCCTGTTGCGCCTCTGGCAGGGCGTTTTGGCTGCTAGAGGCGGAGGAGGGGTTGGATGCTAGCTCGGGTTTGAGTTGAAGGATCAGAGGTGAAACCGGCGAAGGCGGTTCTGTGACTCGATCTGGGGGTTGGTCCTTGGGTTCTCCTCTGGCAGGGGCCTCAGCTATTTTTAGGGCTTCCCCTTTGCCGGTTTTAGCGGCTTTGCGGTTTTGAGGAGGATTTTGGGTTAATTCTGGAATGGGGCGATCGGGTAATTCGATCGACGGGGCAGGCGGAACGGCAGCCAAAGCTTCCTCTGCTGATTCAGAGTAGGATGTTTGGCCACTTGCCGAATTTGATAACCCGAATGTTGCTGAGGCAGTAAAAACTGCCACCAATACAGCAGATAAACGCATTTTTGTTCACTTTTTTGGGCAATCCACACACCACATTAGTCATTATTCATTAGTCATTAGTCATTAGTTATATAAGTCGGTTGAATTTCGCGCTGACCGCTAATTGATGACTGTTGACCGCTGATTGCTGACATCGAAAGCAGAAGGGTGACAAACTGTGCAATTCTAGCGCATTACCAAGGCCTCTAGACTTTCTGAGCGAGAACGCGTTGGAGAACTTGTTGGTAAGCGGTTTCTACCGATCCTAAGTCGCGGCGGAATCGGTCTTTGTCCATAACACGGGCGTCGGGGTCGGCTTCTGCGTTGTCCCAGAGGCGGCAGGTGTCGGGACTGATTTCGTCGGCGAGGATCAGATTTTGATGTTGGTCGATACCGAATTCTAGTTTGAAGTCTACCAGGGTGATGCCGCACTGGCTGAAAAATTCTTTGAGTATTTCGTTAATTTCGCGGGCGGCGATTTCTAGTTGGTCTACTTGTTGGGGGGTGGCTAGCTGCATTAGCAGCAGCCTGTCGCGCGTCAGCAGCGGGTCTCCCAAATCGTCGTTTTTGTAATAAAACTCCACCAGCGGCGGATTGATAATTGTGCCGAGGGCGAGTCCGGTTTGCTTGCAAAGGCTGCCAGCAGCAATGTTTCTGACTACGACTTCCAAGGGCAAGATTTGGACGCGACAGACTCGCATTTGGTTGGGGGCCGGCGTGTCGATGAAGTGGGTGGGGATGCCTTTGGCTTCTAGCATCCGAAACAGGTGGGCGGATACGGCGCAGTTGATTTCGCCTTTGCCGACGATGCTGCCGCGTTTCTGGGCGTTAAAGGCTGTAGCGTCGTCTTTGAAGTGGGTCAGCAAAATTTCGCTGTCTTCGGTGGAGTAGAGGATTTTGGCTTTGCCTTCGTAGAGTTTGCGATCGGCTGACATGGCGATTAATAATGTAGATGAGTTGTAGATTTTACCGTAGCTCGATCGGGCATTATTGGCGAGTTTTTGGATTTCGGCTGCGCCCCTCAGAGCATGAGGGGCGAGTACACCTGCAGGTAGATCCCGCGAGCGGCCCAGGCATAAATGATTCTTGACAAAGGACAATAGAGATTAAACCTGCTGGGTTCGCGATCCGTGCGGGCTAAACCTCGCCAACGAGACTGGCGCTTAAAAAACATCTGCAAAGTGGCTCATTTATGGAAGACAAAAAAATTCATATTCTCTTGGTAGAAGATGATGAGGTTGATGTGATGAACGTCCGGCGAGCATTCAAAAAAAATAACATCGTCAACCCCCTCTACATTGCTGCCAATGGATTAGAAGCTCTCTCTATATTGCGTGGAGAAGGAAAAATAGATCCTCCAATGCCTCAAGCGCGCCGGTTGATTTTGCTGGACTTGAATATGCCGAGAATGAGCGGGATCGAGTTTTTGCAAGAATTGCGACTGGATGAATGTTTGAGGTCGATTCCGGTAATCGTCCTCACGACTTCTAATGAAGATAGAGATAAAGTAAAAGCTTATAATTTGAATGTAGCTGGCTATATTCTTAAACCTGTTACTTTTTCTAACTTTGTGGAAGTGATGGCTACCCTAAACAGATACTGGATGCTGAGTGAAATTCCCTAAAATAGGGGAAATTTAATAAAAAAATTATTTTTTAATGTGGCTTGGTGATTTTTCAGGAATGCAGTTGTTTTAATTCTTTTTTCCAGACTGCAGCTTTTTCGGAGTAATCCACAATTCGGTTGTTATGGACAAAATTCTCACAATTCTGATAGTTGATGACGATGCAGTCGATCGAATGGCGATCAAACGCTCGCTCAAGTCCGCTGGTGTTTCGGCAGAAGTTACGGAGGCAGAAGACTGCGCGGATGCCCTGAGCCAACTCTCGGTCAGCAAAAATTATACCCCGGCTACGGCAAAACTCTCCAAACACAATAAATCTCAACCTTTTAGGGAGGTTGAGGAGACAGAAAAGGGGCTGCTATTAAATCAAATATTTGAGTGCAAATTTGACTGCGTATTGCTCGACTACGGATTGCCGGACGGAGACGGACTGAGTTTGGTAAAAAATCTACGAGAAGCGGGACTGAAAGTTCCCTTAATTGTGCTCACCGGTCAAGGCGACGAACAAATTGCTGTGGAATTAATGAAGGCTGGAGCTTCTGATTATATTGCTAAAAATAAGCTTTCTCCCGATAGTTTGTCTCGCAGTTTGTACAATGCTATGCGCGTTTATCGCGCCGAATCTCAGGCGTTTCATACCAGTCAAAAACTCAAGGAAAGTGAGGAACGATACAGGTTAGTTTTAGAGGGAGTGAACGACGGAATTTGGGATTGGGATTTAAGTAAAAATGAGGTTTATTGGAACGATCGCCTTTTGGAAATTATCGGTTTGTCGCGAAAGCAATTTGGCAGGACTATGGACGCTCTATACAACCGCCTGCACCCCGATGACAAGGAGGGAATCGTCGGGGCTATCGCCGCTCACTTGGAACAAGAAATAGACTACAATGTAGAATTTCGGCTGCTGCACTCGAACGGTCTTTACCGCTACTGTACTTCTCAGGGAAAAGCTCAACGGAATTCCCAAGGAAAACCGCTGCGGATGGCCGGTATGATTAGCGACATTACTGAGCGCAAACAGGCGGAAGATGCTCTGGAAAGGGAACGGCAGCAACTGAGACAAATTATTACTTGCGTGCCTGTAGCAATGGCGATGTTCGATACACAAATGCGCTATATGGCTAACTCTAAAAAATGGGTTAGTCAATTTAATTTGGACTTGCCGTCCCTGAATAATCTCAGCCATTACGAATTGTTTCCAGATACGCCGAATCGCTGGAAAGTAATGCACCAAGAAGCGCTCCAAGGCAAGGTAGTTTCTGTGAGCGAAGATGCCTGGGAACGAGCAGACGGATCTGTTCTGTACCTGCGGTGGGCTGCTCACCCTTGGTACGATCCAGACGAGAAAGTCGGGGGAATTGTGATGGTTGCCGACAAGATTAATGAGTTGGTGGAAGGGCGGGAAACTGCCTTAGAAGCGAGCCGGGTGAAGTCGCAATTCTTGGCAAACATGAGTCACGAAATTCGCACTCCGATGAATGGTGTTTTGGCAATGGCTCAATTGCTGCTGCGCGCTCCACTGGAACCGAAACAGCGGGATTGCGCTCAGACTATTTACCGCAGTGCTGAACATTTGCTGAACGTTATTAATGATATCCTCGATTTCTCTAAGATTGAAGCTGGAGAAATGCGGCTGGAAAAGGGTAATTTTGATTTGGATAGCTGCGTTGAGTCGGTGATAGAAATGGTAGCGCATTTGGCCGAAGAAAAAGGTATTGAATTGAATATTTTAGTTGACAGCTCGGTGCCGAGGAAGTTGGTGGGGGACTCGGGCAGATTGAAGCAAGTTTTGCTGAATTTGACGGGGAATGCCATAAAATTTACCGATAGCGGTCAAGTTCTCGTTCACGTAACTGTGAAACAGGGCAACCGACTGGCAGACGGTAGACAAGAAGCAAGATTGCTATTTTCGGTGCGGGATACTGGCATTGGAATTTCGGCAGAAGGGCAAACAAAGCTGTTCCAATCTTTTTCTCAGGTAGACGATTCTCCTACTAGACCTTACGGCGGGACGGGTTTGGGTTTGGCTATTTGTAAGCAGTTAGTGGAGATGATGGGAGGGGACATTGGAGTTCGCAGTTTGCTAGGCAGCGGTGCGACTTTTTGGTTTACTGTACCTTTGGAAAAACAGTTGCCAGTTGAGCCTCACGATCCCGAACTTGCGGGCAAGAAGCTGTTAGTAGTCTCTGGAAGCGCTTTGAGGAGGGCAGCGGTGCGATCGCTCGCTCAAAGTTGGGGGGCCCGCTGCGATGAGGCAGAAACTGTTGCTGAGGCTTGGAGTTGGTTTAAAAATGCCCAGGGCGGGATTTCTCAGCATTCAGGGCAGGGGGAAAAAAGCTGGGATGTGGTGCTTGTGGACTTGCAAATGCCGGAGTTGGATGCGGAGGAATTTGCTAGGAAAGTGCGATCGACCTCTATAGTTGGTTCGTTAATCGCCATGACTGCTTTGCGAGAACAGCCGAAGGCTGAATCGCTTTGCCGTCAGGGCTTTAACAGATATTTGATCGAGCCGGTGCGGCCAAGCCACCTGCTTGAGGCAATGCTGGCGCCGGTGAAGGGAACGGGAGATTTTGGGAGAGTGGAGGCTGCTAATACTTGCAAGTTGCCACCAGTTAATACTCAATATGTTACTTCCGATTCGCCGTCATCGCTGAGAATTTTGGTGGCGGAAGACCACCCGATCAATCAACAAGTTCTTGTCGAACAGTTGGCAGTTTTAGGCTATCAGGCTGACTGCGTGGTCAACGGTCAAGAAGCGCTGGAGTTGCTCGCAAAAAAAAGCTATGATTTAGTGCTGATGGACTGTCAAATGCCGGTACTTGATGGTTACAAAACGGCGCAAAAGTTGAGGCAAATCGAAGGAAGCGAGCGGCATACTTTTGTGATGGCTTTAACTGCTCATGCTATGCCGGGGGAACGAGAAAAGTGTCTGGCGGCGGGGATGGATGATTATCTCAGCAAACCTGTAGATTTAGATGCTTTGGCGGCGGCCCTGAAAAAGTATGAAGCCCTAAATGTTCAGGGTGAAAATAAGTATGGAGTTAAAAGTATTAATTCGGAAAATAAATCTCAATTAGCAACAAATTATACAGAAGTTGTGGAAAAAGCGCAGGTTGGGGCTGGACAGGCACCGAGGGCGATCGCACTTCAAACTTGGGAACATAGAGACTACGACGGACTGTTCGACAAGAGCAGATTGGAGCAACTCGGACGAGTTAATATTAAATTGCCCGAGCGGCTTTTGCAAGCTTTTGTGGCAGACGCCCAAGCTGATATGGCTGCTGCCAAAATAGCTGTAGAAGCTAAAGATTGGCAAGCTGTGGAATATCAAGCACACCGTCTCAAGGGAACTTCGGCTAATGTGGGAGTTGCTCTGATGTCGGATTTGGCCGCACAATTGGAGCATCAAGCGCGAGGCTTTCAATCTGAACCACCAGGGGGGGAATTGTTAAATATTGAGAGGGTTGAGAACATATTAGTGAGTTTGTCCAGTCATTTAGCCCGGGTTCAAGAATTTGTGGAAACTAGAATGTTGGGTTAATATCTTACTCGCTCGTAGTCGATATTAGTCGGCGATTAAAATCGCCATTACAAAAACTAAGTTCCTCTCTAAAAGACTAATAAATAAAGCGGTACGGTACGGAGTGTGCATCCTACATATAGAAATTATAGGAAAATTTTGTTTGTTTCTTTACTCCGTTTCCTCTGCGTTCTCTGCGGTTAATTAAAAAAATAATTAATTTAGCTATGAATTACGATACCAGTACAAACACTATTTTAGATAGCGATTCATTAGAAAATGATGAAAAACGGCTAACGCCTTTGATGATTTTTGCTCGGGAAGTTTTATTGTATGAAAATGAGGCTATCTCTGAGCAAGATTCTGCTGTAAATGCGGTGCTGTACCCGCTCGATGAAATAACTAATTTATGTGTTGACAATCTCCTAGCAAAAGTGGTTCGCTGCTGTCGGGAAAGCAAGGTGGGAAAAAAATTACCGACGGCTTTTTACGTTCACGTTTCGGCTTTGCAGACACTCAACCCTGTCCTCGGAATCTACGAAAATTGTGCCAGACGCAATCTCGAAAATATTGATGAAGCAACTTTAGTTAAAATTTCACTTTATCAACCTAAAATATCTTATCTTTTTTACCCTGATTTCGATACAGATGCTCATCCTGCTTTGCAAACCAGCATCCAGATTAATCTAGCAACAGGGGAAGTTAAATATTTTGATTACAGCAACAGCGAAAATCCCCCTGTTTTGCACCGTAAGGAAACTTTTGTAGCTGCGGATTATCCCAATTACGAAAAGTTTGCGCGGCTGACTCGCTGCGAGGAAAAGTGGGGGCTGCTTGACAATACTAGCGTTATCGGCACTCGCGAGGGTTGGCTCAAATATTTGGGATATTGCGGTGTAGAAATCCAAGATCATACTGTTGTCGAGCGTTTGAAACAGGAAAATAGCGAGGTATCAATTCCTAAGATCGAGCGGCACAAAGCTGCAATGGTACGCAATTCGCTTTCTAAACCCCTGCGTCTGGTTCTAGAAGCTGATTTAGTGAGGGACGGGGCGACTTTTTTTGACTACGGTTGCGGTTACGGCGGGGATGTTAAATATATTGCACAAGAGGGTTATGCTATTTCTGGTTGGGACCCATACTATCAGCCGGATACTCCGCGAATTTGTGCTGATATTGTGAATATTGGTTATGTGATTAATGTCATTGAATCTTTGGCGGAACGACGAGAAGCTTTGCTGAATGCTTGGGGATTGACTAAAAAATTATTAGTGGTAGCGGCTCAGGTTTTGATTGACGATCGCCAACAAGGTCAAATTGCTTATGGGGATGGGGTGATTACTTCTCGGAATACTTTTCAAAAGTATTACGAACAGGAAGAGTTGAAGATTTATATTGACCAAGTTTTGAGTGTGGATGCAATTCCTGTTGCTTTGGGGATTTATTTTGTGTTTCGGGATGCTACGGAAGGTGAAGGTTTTCGCGCTTCTCGGTTTCGATCGCACTTATCGACTCCCAGAGTGCGATCGCAAGTTAAGCGGTTTGAGGATTATGCGGAAATGCTCGCTCCTTTGATGGCTTTTGTGAGCGAACGAGGCCGCCTTCCGGTTAAAGGCGAACTAGCGGAAGAATCGGCGATTAAGGAGGAATTTCACAGTTTTAATCGCGCTTGGAGGGTAATTTTGCAAGCAACGGATGCGGATGATTGGGAGAAAATTGCCGACAAGCGCCGCCAAGATTTGCTGGTATATCTCGCTCTCAACGGTTTGGGCGATCGGCCTTCAATCCGCCGACTCCCGGCTCAAATCCGCAACGACATCAAAGGTTTGTTTGACAATTATCAAAAAGCTTGCACTTTGGCAGATTTAATGCTGTACAGTCTGAGCAAACCTGATATTGTGGCTGACTGCTGCGAAGATAGTGCGATCGGCTACAAACAGCCCGGTTCCCTTTCCGTTCACGTCTCCGTTTTAGAAGAACTAGACCCTTTGCTGCGGCTCTACGAAGGCTGCGCTAACCGCACAATTGGCAGGCTTGACGGCGCGACAATCATCAAATTTTACGCTCGCAAACCTCAAATTTCCTATTTATTTTATCCCGATTTTGACACTAACCCGCATCCAGCCCTCCACACCGCTATGCACATACATTTGCGCGACCTTTCTGTCAGCTATCAAGACTATTCAGATTTGTACAATCCGCCAATTTTAGTGAGAAAAGAAGCTTTTGTTAGTCCTAATTATCCCCATTACGAAAAGTTTGCGAAACTCACCCGCCAAGAAGAAAAGTTGGGGATTCTCGATGGTTGCGTCGTTATAAAATATCGGGAATGGGTGAAGTGTTTGGAGGAAAATTGCGTTAAGATTAAAGGTCATAAGTTGTTTTGGCGATCGAATGCTGACCCGGAACGGGTGAAAATGCTGCAAAAAGCTGCCTCGGAACGCCAGCAGAAAAAGATTGAGGTTAATGGGCAAAAGATTGAACGAACCGCAGAGGGCACAGAGGAGGGAAAAGAAGAGGGAGAAAAAGTTATGGCTTTAAGAGAGAATGAATAGTCATTGAAGCAGAGTAGGATTTTAGTCAGGGAGCTATATAAGCATTCTTCCTTCTTCCTTCTACTTAATACCTCAAGAACCGCTTAAGCTAGAATCAAGGCAATGAGCGATGAAGATATCGATATATCCGATATTCCACCGCTGCCTGAGGAGTTCTTTCATCGCTGATTAAAACTGTACAAATCTGCATTCGGGCATCGAGCATTAATGAAAATGAAAATATTCCCTGCTCGCATTCATATTCTGCTTGCGAGTCAAGCTACCGTCGGACTAATCATTCGACGCGGCCCGTCGAAGCAGGTTGCCACAATACTATGGGATCGACAATGCGATCGATTCCAACTGGGACAATGGTTAAAGGGACGCATCTACGAACGCCGGAGTGACCTCTCACCCGACGGCAAATATCTGATTTACTTCGCGATGAATGGTCGCTGGCAATCGGAGGCCTGTGGTGCCTGGACTGCGATTTCACAAGCACCATACCTCAAAGCGATCGCCATCTTCCCCAAGGGGGATTGTTGGAATGGGGGTGGTCTGTGGACGAGCCAAGCCACCTACTGGCTCAACGACGGCAAATACGGCCACCAGATATTGCGGGATACTTCAAGAGTCCGTCGCGACACCACCTACGCCCCAATCGGCAATTATGGCAGCGAGTGCCTTGGTGTGTATTACCCTCGACTTTTACGCGATGGTTGGCAACTGGTCGATCGTGTACAGTTGGACAAATGGAAAGACCAAGATATCTTTGAAAAATCGATCGGCAACGGCTGGATACTCCGCAAAATCGCCCATGCCGAGATCGATCACCCAGAGGGGAAAGGCTGTTATTGGGATGAACATTCACTAATTAATCGGGCTACTAATGCCACGATTAGTTATCCCCAATGGGAGTGGGCAGACCTGGATGGCAAACGGCTAGTCTGGGCGGCTGAAGGCAACCTCTATGCGGCAGAGATAACAGCGGAAGGATTAACCAACGTTGTCCTATTATTTGATTTTAATGATATGCAATTTCAGCCGCTCGCTGCGCCATACTGAATCATCATCCATTTTTAACTGGATACCGATAAGAGAAGTTAAACCGCTATATGTCTATATTCGTAACGTCTAGTTTGGTATCTCCGATTCCTTTGGATATATCCTCCTCAACCACTCCTTGAAGAGGATGAATCATCCTTGGTTATCTTAATCTTACAGGAAGTGGAAATCGACCAATTAGAGTATGCTGCCATAGAAACGAAGCTGAGTAAGCATTAATTATGGGTAATTGTGCCAAACTGCTTCCCAGTTGGAAGAGATTACCTTTGTCCAGAAAACAGTTCTGCAACTACTAAAAACCAAAGAAAGAACTGAAGTCCTCACTACGAAAACCCAACAAGGTTAGTAGTGAAGACTTTAGCCCTAATTAAGCAAACTTAATCTTCAAATAATCATCCTCCATCTTCGCCCCTGAAGGTTGCAGCGCCGCTAAAGCTTGCGGCAACACCAAATTACGGCGGTGATTCCCAATCCGAACATTCAACTCATCTCCCGTTTTGCTCAACTGGATCTGATCCTTAGCAATTCCGGGCAAATACAGCTCAAGACTATATTGATTGTTTTCCTGCACGATCTTAATCGTATTTTCTTTGTAATAAACTTGACTGGGGTCTTCGTCTTTGTAAAGCGTTTCTTTCAATCGTTCTAAAGCTGCCAAACCGCACATTTCTTCAGAATAAAGTGGCACTTCCTTAACTGGCAGCGGCATGAAATCTGAGTGAATTTCCTGACGGTACTGTTCCTGGCTTTCTTTCCACCGTTTGAAAAATGGGTCAGTTACTTCTGCAGGAATAATCCGGTTAGCTACTACTAAATCTGTGGCTACATTGTACAAACTCAAATAGGCATGAGCGCGCAGAGACTCTTTAATTACCATTTTTTCGGGATTAGTAACTAACCTTACCGAAGTGACAGTATTGTCAGTTAAAACCTTTTCCAAAGCTTCGATTTGTTCGTAAAATTCGTAAGGTGCATCCATCACCTCTTTGTCTGGTAAAGAAAAACCCGCAATTGGTCTAAAAATAGGTTCAACTAAAGGCCGAAGGGCGGCTGATATGCCTTGCAGCGGCTTGTAAAATTTTCTCATGTACCAGCCGCCAACTTCCGGCAAACTTAGCAGTCTCAATGCTGTGCCCGTCGGAGCCGAATCGATAATTAAAACATCAAATTCGCCTTCGTCATAATGCCGCTTCATCCGCACTAAACCGAAGATTTCATCCATTCCTGGCAAGATGGCTAATTCTTCAGCTTGCACCCCTTCGAGTCCCTGCGCTCGCAAGACTTGAGTAATGTAGCGCTTAACGGCTCCCCAATTGCCTTCTAATTCCCTGAGAGCGTCTAATTCTGCTCCCCACAAATTCGGTTTCACCAGCCGCGAATCGTGTCCGAGTTCCATGTCAAAGCTGTCGGCTAAGGAGTGAGCGGGATCTGTACTCAGCACTAGGGTTTTGTATCCCAATTCGGCACAGCGCAGCCCAGTCGCAGCGGCTACAGAGGTTTTGCCGACGCCGCCTTTTCCGGTCATTAATATTAAGCGCATTGATTGTTTAGCTCGCCTGAAAATTCTTTACTTCTTTATTGTAACGTTCTGTAACAGAGATTAATTTAGTGGGGGAATTAATTTGGGCGACAAGCAGCCGCCGGACACAGCACATTTTCGGTCATTCACGAAATTACTGCCATGTCAAGCTCAGTTAAAATTATTTATTTCAAATATCAATTGCGGCGCCTAAAAATCCATCAGCGTTCATCTGTGTTGATCTGCTAATATCTGCGGTTAAAAAAGGGTTCTCGCTCTTGAAACACTATTTTTTATGGCTAAAAAACCTCCGAAAAATTCTAATTCTCAAACATTAGTTTTCAGAGGAAATACAAGCTGTTTGAGCACATCCAACCGCGAACAGTCCCAGTAATCTATGTGAGAAACAATTAAACCGTCGCTGTTGACTTTCAGTTCGCTCCTACCGGCGATCGCCATTTTCGGTTTCCAAGGTAACGGTGCGATCCAGCTCAGAGTCCAGCGAGTTTCTATAGTATCTCCCGACTGCGAAATCCCGTGCAAATCGAGATTTACATCCTGAAAAAAAGTCCCCATAAACCCGATCATTTTGCGGTAGCGATCGACTCCTGTAAATCGATTGACCGGATCTTCAAAATAAACATCTTTTGCATAGATGCTGTAAGTCTGATTATCGGGAAATCTTTGATAATCGTCTTTGAGAATTTCAATAATGTCCATTTCGAGCCATCGTTATTCTTATATTATTAGAATATAAGAATAACACAAGAAAGCAAAAATCCGCAATTCTCGTCCAAATTGTGATAATATATCGGGTTATTTCCTGCCTTGCCAACTTTCAACTTAACATCACAACTATGATTGACCTCTACACTTTTACCACCCCGAACGGCCGCAAAGTCTCGATCATGCTCGAAGAAATAGGTTTACCCTACAACGTGCACGTCATCGACATCACAAAAAACGACCAATTTAGCCCAGAGTTCATCGCAATCAACCCCAACAGCAAAATTCCGGCCATAGTCGATCGAGATAACGGCATCACCGTCTTCGAGTCCGGCGCTATTCTAATCTATCTTGCCGAAAAAAGCGGCAGATTTCTGCCCACAGACAAACAAAAATACTTTCAAGTTATAGAGTGGCTGATGTTTCAAATGGCCAGCGTCGGCCCGATGTTTGGTCAGCTAAACCACTTCAAACGCTTTGCACCCGAACAAATTCCCTATGCGATTGGGCGCTACGAAAAAGAAACCTTGCGCCTCTACGGAGTATTAGACACTCAACTAGCAAAATATGAATATATCTGCGGCGACTATTCGATCGCCGACATTGCTACCTATCCCTGGGTTGCTATTTACGAATTTCAAGGATTAAGCCTCGACAATCATCCCCACCTCAAACGTTGGGTAGAAACCTTGCAGAAGCGTCCCGCAGTTGAGCGCGGAATGGCTGTTCCATCATTATAAACCCCCCATCTAAATTGTATTTTCGGGAGGGCGGGACATCCCACAAGCAAGTTGACTTTTGTGGAACCGGCTTCTAGCCCCTTCTTAATAAACAGCGGGCGGGCTAGAAGCCCACCCCACAAGCAAGTTGACTTTTGTGGAACCGGCTTCTAGCCCCTTCTTAATAAACAGCGGGCGGGCTAGAAGCCCACCCCACAAAGCAAGTTTACTGGTTGTAGAACGGGCTTCTAGCCCGTTCAAAAAAAGCCCTCAAACTCAATCCGCGAAATGCTTAATAATCGCCTCAGCAAACTCCGAACACTTCAACTCAGGCACCGGCGGCTCCATCAACCTCGCCAAATCGTAAGTAACTTCACCGTTAGAAATTGCCGCTCCCAAACCCTTCTTAATCAAGTCTGCTGCTTCCTGCCATCCCATGTATTCTAACATCATCACCCCGGACAAAATCAGGGAACCGGGATTGACTTTATCCAAACCAGCGTGTTTCGGTGCAGTGCCGTGAGTCGCCTCAAAAACTGCACATTCATCACCAATATTCGCACCAGGGCCCATACCCAATCCACCCACAATGGCGGCGGCTGCATCGGATAAATAATCCCCGTTCAGATTCATTGTCGCCAAAATCGAATACTCGGCAGGTCGGGTTTGAATTTGTTGGAAAATACTGTCAGCAATTCGGTCGTTGACCATGATTTTTTCTTTCCACTGACCGCTGCCGTGACTCTCCCAAATTGCAAACAGAACGTCGGCTACTTCTTGACGAATTTTGGCTTGTTTTTCTGGGGTCAAAGCATCGTATCCCGGGTCTATTTGGCGAGCATTATCTTCTAAGGTAATGTCTGGATTTTTTTCTTTGTTGCCCAGAATCCAAGACTCTCTTTCCGTTACGCACAGTTCTCGAAATTCGGTGGTTGCTAATTCATAACCCCAATCTCGGAAAGCTCCTTCAGTATATTTCATGATGTTGCCTTTGTGCACCAAAGTCACTTGCTGCTTATCCTTTGGCAACCGTAAAGCGTGGGTAAGGGCGCGCCTTACTAAACGCTGAGAACCTGTTTTGCTAATGGGTTTAATTCCGATTCCAGAATCGAGGCGAATTTGTTTTTTGCCATGTTCTGGTGTTGCTGGAATTAACTCATTATTGAGGAATTCAATCAATTTTTTGCCGATTTCGCTGCCTTTGGCCCATTCAATTCCGAGGTAAATATCTTCTGTATTTTCCCGGTAAATAATTACATCTAGGAGTTCAGGAGTTTTGTGTAGCGATGGTGTTCCAGCATAATATTTGCAGGGCCGCACGCAGGCGTAAAGGTCGAAGATTTGCCGCAAAGCTACGTTTAGCGATCGAATGCCGCCCCCTACCGGCGTTGTCAGCGGCCCTTTGATGGCGACTCCGTATTCTTTGATGGCGTTTAAGGAATCCTGGGGCAGATATTGGTAAGTACCGTAGACATCGCAGGCTTCGTCGCCTACATAGATTTTAAACCAGTTGATTTTTCGCTCGCCACCGTAAGCCTTTTGTACCGCAGCATCCATGACTTTCTGGGATGCAGGCCACAAGTCAACGCCGGTACCGTCGCCGCGAATGAAGGGAATAATCGGGTCATTGGGGACGATCGGCAAACCGTCTTTGAAAGTAATTTTAGAACCAGTTGTCGGGGCTACAATCTTTTCGTACATATCTTAACAGCGCGGATAGCAATGTTCCCTATTTTGCCACGATTATCTGCCTAAACCTCAACCAATCCTAAATATTTGTATAAATTTAAGTTGGATTTTTGGGCGATCGGCTGCCCGTCACTTTGACTTTTGGGCGATCGTAAATTTAAAAGTAACTTTAAAAAAGTAGCAAAGATAGCAGAAGTTTCTATCAAATATGCATCTCTATCTTTCAGCGCTACGGTTGGGAAGATGCTGGAAGCAAGTCAGTGGATTTAAGATTTAAGATTTAAGATTTAAGATTTACTCCACAGATGAATCTGGGAGGTTGAACCTTCGTCTAAAATTTTGGGCTGATCGCGACTCCTGTCGGAAAGTTGTATCGGTTTTTGGGGGGGGTCAAAAGGGTAATTGTAGCCGCCGATGAACGCAAATAAACGCAGATTATTTTCACAAAATTTGCATTTATTTGCGATATTTTTCCTTCTGCATATTCTTTTTGACAACCCACAAAATAAACCAAATGACAATAATCACCACAACAATTTTGGAAACCGGACCCAGATAATCCTCTACAATTGTATAATTTTCCCCTAGTTTGTATCCGGCAAAAGTCAGCAAACTTACCCATAAAAGAGTGCCGCCTGTTGAGTAGAGTAAAAAAGGAATTAAAGGCATATTGTTGATGCCAGCGGGCAGGGAAATCAGGGTGCGAACTCCCGGTACGAGGCGACACAAAAACACGGCTTTGTTGCCGTGTCTGTTAAACCATCTATTTGCTTTGTCAATATCGGCGCCCGATACTGTGATCCACTTACCGTATTTGTCGGCTAAATTCCTCAAGCGTTCTTCGCTCAATAACTTACCCGCATAGTACCAGGGAAGCGCCCCCAGAATTGTACCGATTACTCCTGCTGCGATCGCCGGCGCTAACTGCATATCATCACCCTTTGATGCCGTGAATCCTGCCAGCGGCATAATCAATTCTGAGGGTATAGGCGGGAAAAGATTTTCTAAAAACATCAACAGGCCAATTCCGAGATAGCCCATCGATTGCATTGTGTTAGTTATCCATTCAACCATTTTGATTTAATAATTTGGTAAGAAGAAGTCAGTAGTCATTAGTCATTAGTCATCGCTCGTTCCTAGACTGTGCTTGGGAACGCATATCTAGAGGCTCTGCCTCGACTCCCCATGAGGGAGGCAGAGCCTCCTTGTATTCATTCCCCGGCACAGCGTGGAAACGATAAACGATGATTAAGTGCCCGAAGTCCAAGAGTTTGTGTACTCAATTTGTTCGGCCGTCAAGGTATCAATGTGAATACCCATTGCTTCCAATTTGAGACGGGCAATTTCTTTGTCAACTTCCACGGGGATTGAGTGAATACCAGGCTCTAGTTTGCCTTTGTTCGTAACCAGATATTCGCAGGCTAAAGCTTGGTTAGCAAAGCTCATATCCATCACGGCGCTGGGGTGTCCTTCGGCTGCTGCCAAGTTGATCAAACGACCTTCGCCCAATACAATAACCGACTTGCCATTATTGAGGTGATATTCTTGAGTGAAAGACCGGACTGTTTTCACGTCGGTGCTTTTTGCGCCGAGGGATTTGAGGTCAATCTCAATGTCGAAGTGACCGGAATTGCAAACAATTGCGCCGTCTTTCATTGTCTCGAAATGTTCGGCACGAATGACGTGTTTGTTGCCGGTAACAGTAATGAATATATCTCCGACTGTTGCTGCTTCGTCCATCGGCATGACGCGGAAACCGTCCATCACTGCTTCGATCGCCCGAATCGGATCGATTTCGGTGACAATTACGTTAGCACCCATACCGCGGGCGCGCAGTGCCGTGCCTTTGCCGCACCAACCGTAACCTGCAACCACAATATTTTTACCGGCTAACAAAATATTGGTAGCGCGGATAATGCCGTCTAGCGTAGATTGACCGGTGCCGTAGCGGTTGTCAAAGAAGTGCTTGGTGTCGGCGTCGTTGACGTTCATTGCGGGGAAAGTCAGCACGCCGTCTTTCAACATGGCCCGCAGGCGCACGATGCCTGTGGTAGTTTCTTCGGTAGTTCCGATTAAGTCGGAAATTTGGTCCGGGCGGTGCTGGATCAGTGCGGCTACCACGTCGCTGCCGTCGTCGATGATAATATTGGGGCGGTGGTCTAGGGCTGTGTAGACGTGACGTTCGTAGGTAGCCGCGTCTTCTCCTTTGAGGGCGAAGACGGAAATGCCGTAGTCTTCAACTAAGCAAGCCGCTACGTCATCTTGAGTGCTCAAGGGGTTGCTGGCGATCAGTACGGCGTCGCCACCGCCGAGTTTGATGGCGATCGCCAAATGAGCGGTTTCTGTGGTTACGTGGCAGCAAGCAGCCAAGCGAATGCCAGCGAAAGGCTTTTCTTTAGCGAAGCGTTCTTGAATTTGCCGCAAAACGGGCATTTCCCGGCCGGCCCACTCGATGCGTTGCTTTCCCAAGGGGGCGAGGGACAAGTCTTTGACTTCGTGTTTAATCTTGACGGATGTAGCAACCATGTATGTTATTTCTCAGAAATCATCAAACTTTGTTAGTTTTAGCAGATTAAGTCATCGGCGGGCAAGTGCTGTGATTTTACTCGATCGGGGTCGGCGCTGCTAATCTTAAATTTTGATTGTGTTTTAATGATTAGCGAACGAGTCGATGGAGTCACCCCCACAGTGAGAGTCAAACATTCCTGTCGGCCGATCGAGCTCAATCTTTTGTGTTAGCGTGGCGTTCTGGAATTATTTGACACTCTCATATCATTTCCGGTTACACCGGAATGATGTTGACGGTTGACTGTTGACTGTTCACTGTCAACAGTCAACAGTCAACAGTGAACTCGAATTTACTATTCCGATGCTAACGGATTTGATATCACTTGGGCTGCTGGCAGTTTGAGCGCCTGCGTGATTGCGTTCCCAGCTTGGCGGCCTGCAGATATCATCACTTGGTTAGGACTTGGTTCAGTAGCGATTAGTTTCGCGTTCCAAGAAATCTTCAAATCCTTTTTAGGGGAAATATTGTTGCTGTTGCACGAACCGTTTCAAGTAGGCGATCGGATGATTGTAGAAGGCTTTGAAGGTACTGTTGAAAAGATTTTGCGGCGTTCAACTCAAATTATTAGCGATCGGGGAGAGCGAGTTATCGTGCCGAAGGCGATCGTATTTACCAATTCAGTGCGGGTACTAACAACCATTCCACACAGGCGAACCAACCTGCGTTTAATTTTAGCCTACGATACAAACCTTCCTGAGCCATTGAAACCTTGGTTAAAGCTATTTCCGAAGTCGAAGGCGTTTTGTCCCAAACAACTCCAAAAGGTTGATACTTCAGGCATTAACCAAGGTTTTTTGCATCTTATTGTCCGCTATTGGAAGCTGCGGGAACAAGCACAGGTGCGACGGACAAAAACCGTGGGGTGGCGATTAAAGTAGCGTGCGTCCGGGCAGACATTAAAATTCTTGGCGTTGCACAATTTGAGGATGATTATTGTGGGGAGTAGGGGTTAGGCGTCCCGCCTGCTGTGAAAATACACGCCTTCGGGCTCATGGGCCCATCCCACAAAACAATCAAAATCATCCCGCTATTATGCAACGCCAAATTCTTCAACCGGTATCCGTGACTTTGTACGATCGAACACTTTACCGTGACTGAGTTTTGAATTTTTAGTTGGGAGAGGGAGAGAGTGGGAGAGTGGGAAAAATCCTCTTGCTTAACGCTTGACTTCTTCAGGCTTGACTTCTTCCCTCAACACCCATCCGTTAAATCCCGTACACTGCGCGTTCCCGAACTTCACCCTGATATCAAATCCGCGCTTCATCGTCGGGCGTAAAATCGAGTCAATATCCAACACTCAACCATTATTCAGTTTGGCGACCCAGAGTCAACAGTCAACAGTCAACAGTCATGAGGAGTGCAACCAGAATTGATATGACTTCTCCCTTCTGACTTTTCAAATCAAGCAAAAGGCGAGCCGATTTCTCATTAGCGCGCCTCCTAATATAATTTTATTTTGTCAAACCTAATTCAGCAGATTGTTCGGGTTGAAAAATATCATGAAGTCGTCTTGCTAGCGCGGCGGCGGCGGGCTGCAACCAAGCCACCCAAACCGAGAGCCAAACCAGTCATTGTCATGGGTTCTGGAACTGCTTCTGCGCTCACTGTGAAGTCTTGGAAGTCTGAGTCGTTGCGGTTACCGCGATCGTCGAAGCCAATTAGCGTGCCTCCGTTAAACAGAGAACCCAATCCGTTTGTGAATTGTCCGGCTGCTTGGAATGTGGAAGTTGTTTCTTTGTCGAGCGCGCTCCACAGTTGCGAGTGTCCGCCAAACACCGCTTGCTGGCTGCCGCTGTTCAAGCTTGAGGTCGAGTAGACACTGCCACCCCAGTCGCTATCGAGCCCCAAAGTATAAATTTTATTTGCCAGGAATGTGAATACTTCCGAGCCACCCAAGACAGTATTGCCCAGAGTTCCTTTCCATTCATTTTCCCACTCGTTGTCTGAGGATTTAGTTTCCGAAAACAGGGTCTTAACTAGAGAGACCGCCGAGTTGTCCACACTGTATATTCCCAAAGAGGATTGGTACATACCGTGAGATTCTTTGAAGTTAAACTTGATAGTTGTATCTTGGCCGAATTGGATGCCGGTGGTACCAAAGGAGAAGGCTTGAGCAGGAACTGCTGCGCCAAACAGAGCTGTGGCGGCTGCGGTAGCTGTTAAGGCGGATAATAGTTTGGTATTCATAACCTGTTCCTTTTGTGCGAGGGTCTTAATAATTTCATTATGCGATACTTTTTTTGTATTTGGGGCACTTTAGGTAAAGTTTGACACATTCTTTATCAAGCCTTTACATAACCTTCACAAATTCTGTCTATCGCCTCGGCTCGCGGGCGATCGCTCCCTAAAAATACACACCCAATAATTATAAAAATTGTGGCTTGAAACCTTGCCGGGGCGGGCATGGGAGCGCGGGTAAGCCCAAGTGATTTAGAGCGGGCTTCTGCTAATTTTTTATTATATTATGAACTCTAAATCCTCAACAGCCAACACTTAAGTATAAATACGGTAATATTCGTGTGTACTGATAGTTAAAGGAGTTTTCTATTAACCAGAAACTGGGAATATTTGTTTTTTGGGACTTGTATAGGGGAGTTAAAGTAGTTTATCTATCGGGTAAATTACCTACAAAATGCGATCGTTGGGTCTACGTATTTTGGTTGAATTAAATAGAGCCCGTGGCGTGAGATATCCCAAAGAGGCGATCGAGGAGATGCAATTTCCACAGACTGAAGCGGTAAAAGAGCGGATTGCCCCTCAACAAAGATTGTATAGAGAAGCTGTGGCCGAGTCCTTGCTCCCGATCGACCGCATCAAAACAGACCGCTGTAGCGTTCCTCTGCCCAAGGTTCGCCCCGTTGGTGATAGCCGTTGCGTTCCCAAAAACCGAGTTCTTCGGTTTCTGTAAACTCCAGGCCGTTAATCCATTTAGCGCTTTTCCAAGCGTACAAGTGGGGAACTACGAGCCGCATGGGGCCGCCGTGGTCTGCGGATAGAGGTTCGCCGAAGACGGTGTGGGCGAAAAAGTTTTCTTCTCGGAGGAAGTCGGTGATCGCAATATTAGTAGTGTAGCCGCCGTAGCAGTGTTCCAGGACGTGCAGAGCTTTCGGATCGACTTCTATGTAGTTCATAAAATCTGTGACTTTGACTCCCGTCCACTGCACGTCGAGTTTTGACCACCGGGTGACGCAGTGAAAATCCGCCGTAAAGTTACTTTGGGGCATCGCCTGGAAGTCCGACCAAGTGAAGGTTTTTGGTTTTGCCAATCCCCAGACTTTAAATTCCCAACTCTCAATGCTGACGGAGGGTGTATCGCCGTAGGTCAGCACGGGAAACCCGTTGGCGAGGTATTGACCCGGGGGGACGCGATCGCTATTTTCTAATTCTGGCTTGCGAAAAAATTTGCCCAGCATTGATTCACGCTCTACAGTAACTGACTGCAATCCTGAGTATAACTTGCAGAGATGGGCGCATCGCAATTCATCTCCAGGTAGAAAGCAAAAGCACTTCTGTAGAAATAAAAAAAATCCCTAAATTCTACCTGATGCCAACCTAATTCTGCCTTCGGAGATAGCCGAAGCTAAAAATTACCAACTATTATGATTCCAGCGTAAGTAGCTAGGCGCTGTCAAACGCAATTATGTAAACGATTGTAAAGTATCCAAATGCCCTAAGCGTGGCTAAGTCAGCCCTGTTTACATACTGTTATATAGCTGAGTTTAATTCCGCCTATATACTTATTAAGTATCTAATCTTACATTTTATCGCAATTCATGGTGCATTTCCCAATTTTTGATGTATTGTTACAATATGCTCAGATGCCATATGTAAAAAAAATTGATGGGGTAAAAATCATGATCGCAAGTTGCTTAATTCCGTTGACGTTGTGCTTGATTGCTGGGTGGGTAACTGCCGGGACCGACAGTAGAACGCTAGACGGAATTCCGGCTCCCATAGCTGCAATTATTGGAGTGTGTTCGTTAATTTGGTTTGTGGCGGCGTGTCCTTGGCCTGTTGAACTCGCTCTAGTCTTGGCGGTGGTGGTTTTCGGCAAAGCTTATTTGCAAAAAATCTTGAAAGTCGGCTGAATTTTTAGGGCTAGCGCTCCTATGATTTGCGGGAGCGCGATCGAGTGCTGCTACTTTGTTAAAATTTTTTGCGATTTGTCTGGCTAGGTTCTCAGAGGGGGTCGCAAAGGCGGAACCAACCCTAGAATTGGTGAAATTCAATTTAGATATTTCGGTTAAAAATTAGAACATAAAAATCGACAGAGAAACCCGGTCGATCTTAGATCGACCGGGTTTCTGAGGGCCTGAAATTTTGACACATCCCGCACCACTTGCTGAGGACTTAGACACTCGGAACCCAAGAAACCGGGTTTCTGAGTCCAAGAGTGTTGCTGTATGTGCGTAAAATGGCAAGCTGTTAAATTGGCAAGCGATTGATATCTTTATTAGAACCAATTACTACCATCGCGTCGCCCTTTCTCAAGCGTTCGCTTGGCTCCGGATTAATCTCGAACTTTTCGGCGCGCCCGACTGCTAGCAAGTTCAAACCATACTTGCGCCGGAGCTCCAATTCGGAGATGGTTTTACCGTCAAACTTTTCAGGAACGAGCAACTCAACGATGCTGTGATCTGGGTCGAGGTCAAAGCGTTCTAAAATGCTGGGTTTTGTAAGAAGGCGGGCCACAGAGCAGCCCATTTCTCGTTCTGGAAAAACTACATGATCTGCACCGACTTTTTTCAACAGTTTTAAGTGAGTTTCCGAAGAAGCTTTGGCTATTACGTGACTTACCCCGCCTTCCTTGAGATTTAGGGTGGTGGTAATGCTTTCTGCTAGGTAATTGCCGATCGCCACAATCACTGTTTCAAATTCAAATATACCTGCTTCCGCAAGAGCGCTAGGCTCAGTAGAATCTAACTGCACAACGTGAGCAGCAATGCGCTCGGTCAAAGCTTGAGTTACTTTTTTTTCATCGGTGTCAACTCCCAAGACTTCGTAACCCAAGCCGTGCAGAGTCGAACACACAGCTTTGCCGAAGCGTCCCAAACCAATAACTGCAAACTGCTTGTTGTCGGCGCGCAAAGTCCGAAAAAAATTTAAAGATGACAGGTTCACTGAATATCCAGCGCTGAGCGTCTTGCTGTTTAAATTTTAGCAGAGACAGCGCCGCCTCCTTTTGGTTTTTAGGTAAGTCGTAAAAGTTGATTTGGGTTGTCACCCATTGTTTAGATTATCAGCAAGTAGGCAGGATTTTTTTATCCCACTAACAAACTTTCCTCAGCATACTTAAAAGACCTGGGTTTTGGGTCGCCGAATGCAGCACTCACCAGCAGCAGCACCCCAACCCGACCTATGTACATTGTAGCAATCAAAATCAACTTACCGATCGGTGAAAGCGTGGGTGTAATCCCAGTGGAAAGACCGACCGTGCCAAAAGCTGAAACTGCTTCATACAGCGCTGCGATAAATTCTACTTGGGGATTGGTCAGCTCGATTAAAATTGCAGATGTGAACGCGACCAACAGGGAACCGAAGACTACGCTAATGGTTTTCAGAATCATTGGTGGCGGGATTTGACGCTGATAGCACTCCACATCTTCCTGGCCTTCGATAACTGCTGTGGTACAGCAAAACAATAGCCTAAAAGTTGTGGTTTTGATTCCGCCGCCGGTGCTGCCAGGACTGGCGCCGATAAACATCAGCGCGATGGTCAGAAATAGCGAGGCTTCGGTCATTTGGCCAATGCTAATTGTATTGAACCCCGCCGTGCGGGGAGTAACAGATTGAAACCAAGCTGCCATCAGTTTTTGAGGAAAAGTTAGAGATCCGAAAGTGTCTGGGTTGTCGTATTCCAGCACCAAAAAGGCTAGCGTTCCTAAAATTAAAAGGACAGCCGTTGTAGTAGTAACAACTTTGAAGTTCAGGGAAAAAACTGTGCAGATAGGGCTTTTGTTGAAACGATCGCGCAGCCACAGGTACATTTCCATAATTACTTGATAGCCGATTCCCCCAAATATGATTAAACCGCTGACTGTGAAGTTAACCATAGGCGAAGTGATGTAGCCGATCAAATTATCTGAATAGATGCTAAAACCCGCGTTGTTAAAGGAATTAACGCTGTGAAATATAGCAGACCACACACCCTCTTTAAATCCGTATTGGGGGACGAAAACCGTCATCAGCAAAAACACTCCTGTTAATTCAAACAAAAGCGTTGTTGCTAGAATTGACTGAATGAGTTGCACTACACCGGCTAGCCCGGGTTTGTCGAGAGATTGTTGCAGGGCAACTTTGTCTTTCAAGCCAAAGCGGCGGCCCAATAACAGCAGCAAGAAAGTCGTGGCTGTCATGTAGCCCAAGCCTCCTATTTGCACCAGTAAAACTAGGCACAGTTGCCCCCAAAAAGAGTAATATTTTCCGACATCCACAACCGACAAGCCCGTGACGCACACAGAGGAAGTAGAGGTAAACAGTGCTGTTATTGGATCGCTCCAAGTTCCATCAATTGTGGAAAAGGGCATCATCAGTAATAGAGCACCTATGAGGATGACAGCGAAAAAGCCCAAAGCAATGGTTCGCGAGACAGTCATTCGATTTTAGGTTTTAGATTTTAGATTTGAGAGGGAACCACAAATCGATTTTAGATTTGAGGTTTTAGAGGGAACCCACAAATCGATTTTAGATTTGAGGTTTTAGAGGAAGCCCACAAATCGATCCTCGGGCTTCAAATAAGGATATCTCTGTCTGGCGAATGCCGGAGACCGATCGAACTAAATGACCAAATTCTATGACAACAGCGGGAAAATAACGGTAGAATTCCTTTAATAACTTGCGATCCGGCGATGACATCAACACTTTACCAGCAAATTCAGCAACTTTACGACGCTTCTAGCGGTTTGTGGGAGCAGGTGTGGGGCGAACATATGCACCACGGTTACTACGGCCCGGATGGCAATTTGAAAAAAGAGCGCCGACAGGCTCAGATAGATTTGATAGAAGAACTGCTGGCTTGGGCTGGAGTGCCGTCAGAGAAGGCACTCTGTGAACCTTACCGCATTCTCGATGTCGGTTGCGGGATCGGCGGCAGCACGCTGTATTTGACCGAAAAGTTTAGTTCTATCCCTCAAAATAATTTAAAGTTGGATGGCGGGGCGGATCAAGATTATAGCCGATCGCCCGAACAAAATAAAACGGGCGCTAGGGTTACAGCTACCGGGATTACTCTGAGTCCGGTACAGGCCAACAGAGCGACCGAACGCGCTAAAATTGCCGATGCTCAAAGCAATGTGAACTTTTTGGTGGCCGATGCTTTGAATATGCCTTTTCCGGACGAGTCCTTCGACTTGGTTTGGTCGCTCGAAAGTGGCGAACATATGCCCGACAAAATTAAGTTTTTGCAGGAATGCTGCCGCGTACTCAAGCCGGGAGGAACTTTGATTTTGGCAACTTGGTGTCACCGCCCGGTGGGAGAAACGGCGGGAGAATTAACTGATGAAGAGAGAAAGGAATTGGCAGAAATTTACCGGGTTTATGCTTTGCCTTATGTGATTTCTTTGCCGGAATACGAGGAAATTGTTCGCAGTTTGCCTTTGACAAGTATTCGCACCGCTGATTGGTCAAAAGCTGTTGCTCCTTTTTGGGATGTGGTGATCGATTCTGCTTTGACTCCGAGCGCGATTTGGGGTTTGCTAACGAGCGGTTGGACGACTATTCAAGCAGCACTTGCTCTCGGATTGATGAGCCGTGGATATCAGAGCGGGTTGATTCGTTTTGGGATGATTTGTGCTGTAAAATAGCAGGCATATATCAGAGAAGTTTTGAGTGTTGAATTGATGAGTAAGGTGTGCATTGCACACCTTAGAAAAAAAATATTATTTGTGTGGTGCGGGTGTGAGATTTATGGGCAATGATTCGATTGGAAAGTCTTGGATTGATAAAAATGGCTCGGCTCAGCAAAGCTGGCTGAGGGCATTTTGGGAGTTTTCTCGGCCGCACACAATTGTGGGTACTAGCTTGAGTGTATTGGCGTTGTACGCGATCGCCCAAAGTGCGCGGCTGTTTGTGAATCCTGTATTGGGGCCCCTAGCTTGTGCCTGGTTGGCTTGCATTTGCGGCAATATTTATATTGTGGGATTGAACCAGTTAGAAGATGTTGAAATTGATAAAATAAATAAGCCGTATTTGCCGATCGCCTCGGGAGTTTTTTCTCGGAAAACCGGGGAATTAATTGTAATTGCAACGGGAATTATAGCAATTTTGACTGCGGTTTTGCAAGGCCCGTTTTTGCTGGCTACCGTTGGCGTTAGTTTGGCGATCGGGACTGCTTATTCTCTGCCACCAATTCGGCTGAAACGGTTTCCTTTTTGGGCGGCGCTGTGCATTTTTACGGTGCGTGGCGCGATCGTAAATTTAGGGTTATTTTTGCACTTTAATTGGGTGTTGGATTTGGGAATGGCGAAAAGCGCTTTTTCTGGCTGGAATTTGGAGAGTATGTCTTTTGGGATTCCTGCGGAAGTTTGGGTGCTGACGGTTTTTGTTGTGGTGTTTACGTTTGCGATCGCCATTTTTAAAGATATCCCCGATATGGAAGGGGACAAGCAATACAATATTACTACGTTTACGATTGAGCTGGGCAAGCCGGCCGTCTTTAATTTATCTCGCTGGGTGTTGACGGTTTGTTATTTGGGCGCGACTTTGGCGGGAGCGCTCGTATTGTCTAATGTTAATTTAGTGTTTCTGGCAGTTTCTCATGTGGCGGCTTTGAGTTTGATGTGGTTTTGGAGCGCGAAAGTTGATTTGGACGATAAAATAGAAATTGCTGCATTTTATCAGTTTATCTGGAAGTTGTTTTTCTTAGAATATCTGATTTTTCCTGCAGCTTGTTTGTTGGGGTAGAAGGGGGAGTTCGGCAACGGATTCTGTAACGGATGTAACGGATGTAACGGATGTAACGGATGTCAGGAAGAAGGAAGAAGCAAGGGGGAAGAAGGAAGAAGGAAGGGGGAAGAAGGAAGGGGGAAGAAGGAAGAAGGAAGGAAGAGTTAACAAGTTAGAACAATTTGGCAATTACCAGTTAGCGAACTCCCAAACAACAAACACAACTATGGCTTCTCAAAAAAAAATTCGGAAATCTGCCTGCAAACTGGGTGCCGAAGACTCTTTGAAATTAGCTTGGGAACATCACCAAGCGGGCCGTTTGTTAGAAGCTGAAAATTTGTACCGGCAAATAATAGAAGTGCAGCCGGAATCAGCAAACGTGCTGTGTTTGTTGGGAATCGCGGCGAGACAGCAGGGAAAAATTGCCGAAGCGATCGACTTTTACGAACAAGCGATCGCCCAAAACCCAGATTTTGTAGAAGCACATTTAAATAAGGCTAATGTTTTGCTGGATGTAGGGGAATATCAAAGGGCGATCGCCAGTTACGAACAAGTCATCAAAATGCAGCCCAATTCCGCACTCGCCTACAATAATTTGGGGTGGGCAAAACAGCAATTAGGCGAAAGAGACGCGGCTATTTTATATTACCAAACAGCGCTGCAACTCGACCCAAACCTGCACGAAACAGCGCACAATTTAGGACATTTATTTAAACAAAAAAATCAATTAAACGAGGCGATAGCTTGTTACCTCCACGCTTTAAAAATCAATCCCAACTTGACATATTCTCTGATGGGTTTGGCAACAGTTTTGCAACAGCAGGGGAAATTAGCCGAAGCTTTCAACTGCTACCAGCAAGCGGTAAAACTTGACCCCAACAATCCCGAAGCTCACAACAATGTAGGAGCCTTTTACCACGAACAAGGCCATGTAAAAGCCGCAATATCCTACTACAGACAAGCATTAAACTTAAAGCCAGACTTCGTGGAGGCAATTAACAATCTCGGACACGCTTTGGTCGATTTAGGAGAGTTTCAAGAGGCTTTTTCTTGTCACAGTAGAGCTTTGGAATTGCAGCCAGACAACGCCACCGCCCACCTGGAATTAAGTTTAACTTTGCTATTGTTCGGAGATTTTCAGCGCGGTTTTGCTGAATACGAGTGGCGGTGGCGCACTCCGCAACTACAACCGAGGCAATTTAAACAGCCGATTTGGGATGGTTCGGATTTGCAGGGGAAAACTATTTTACTCCACGTCGAGCAAGGCTTTGGCGATTCTATTCAGTTTATTCGCTACGCCCCAATTCTTCGGAGCCGAGGCGCTAAAGTTATGGTGGCTTGCTATCCAGAACTGATGCGGTTGTTTGCGAGAGTTCCTGGTATTGAATATTTATCAGTTAGTCTGGAAGGTTTGCCAGAATTTGACGTTCACGCACCTCTGATGAGTTTGCCGCGAATTGTGGGGACAACTCTTGAAACAATACCGGCAAATGTTCCTTATTTAGCTCCGCCTGCTGAGTGCAAATTTGCGCTTTCTTCTGATGCCAAATTGAAGGTAGGGATTGTTTGGGCGGGGAGTCCGCAGCGCCGGAAAGACAATCAGCGTTCTTGTAGGTTGAGCGATTTTATTCGATTTTTGGATGTTCCGGGAATCGCTTTTTATAGTTTACAAAAAAACTTGTCCGAAAGCGATCGCACTTTGTTGAACCAACACTTAGTGCCGGATTTAACTCCGCATTTGAACGACTTTGCTGATACCGCTTCGGCTATATCTCAACTGGATTTAGTCATTAGTGTCGATACGGCTGTGGCGCACTTAGCCGGTGCTTTAGGAAAACCGGTTTGGGTGCTGCTTTCTTTTGCTCCTGACTGGCGTTGGCTGCTTGATCGTGAAGATAATCCTTGGTATCCAACTGCGAGGCTTTTCCGCCAAAGTCAGCCGGAAAGTTGGCAAGAATTGTTTGAGGAAGTACAGGCGGCTTTGAGTTTATTTGCGATCGCCAATACTGCTAGTTATTCCGAGGATTCTGCCCAAGATCGGCTTGACTTCGTTTCCCTCGCAATGACTGCTAATAATACGCCTGACCTCGATTCTGTGGCTCTCAAAATGACAGGTGCAACCGTGGTTCAAGAGAGTAAACAAATATTTGGGAGCGCGAGCGAAGGGTTAGCAGAAGGCTCCGCAGCTAAGCAATCGCAGGGAATTGAGACATCGGTTGCGATCGGAACGGCTGGCGAGGATTTAGCTGTTTTAGAGGATTTATTGCGGCAAGCAGAACAGTTAATGGAAACAGGTGAGAAGGAAGAGGCGCTCACCCTTTACGAACAGATTATATCTATTGAGCCAAATTGCGTTCAAGCGCGGATTAATTTTGGTTTTCTCAAGCAAGAAAATGGCGAATTGGAAGCCGCTATCCCCCATTATCGAGAAGCTTTAGCCATCGATCCAAATATTCCTCAAACAGCTTACAACCTGGCAAAGATTTTTGAGGAACAAGGTCAAGTGGAAGAGGCGATCGCACATTACGAGCAAGCTCTTGTAGCTCAACCGGATTTCGTACCCGCCCTGATTAATTTAGCGGTGGCGCGGCAAGAAAAAGGCGAACTTGTAAGGGCGATCGAGCTGTACCGGCGCGCGCTGGAAATTCATCCGCATAGCTGGGAAGCTTACAACAATCTCGCAACAGTGTTGCAAGAACAGGGCAATTTAGAAGATGCGCTGGAGTATTATCACAAAGCTTTAGAATTGCTGCCGGATTTTGTGGAAGCTATCAACAATTTAGGCAGGACATTTCTGGAAAAAGGCGCCGTAGAAGATGCGATATCCTGCTACAGACGAGCGATTCATTTAAGTCCAAATCACGCTAGCGCTCACCTGAATTTATCCTTGGCTTTGCTGTTGGTGGGAGATTTGGAAAATGGTCTCGCCGAATACGAGTGGCGCTGGCAAATTAAAGAATTTCACACTGGTCACTCGTGTTTTTTGACGGGGCCGGACAATACAGTTTCGGCGAGAGAATACCGACCGCTGTGGGACGGTTCTGATTTGGTGGGAAAGACTATTTTGCTGCACGCCGAACAAGGTTTAGGTGATTCGCTTCAGTTTATTCGCTACGCTGCGATCGTCAAAAATAAAGGCGGTAGGGTCATTGTGGGCTGTTACCCGCAATTGCACCGTTTATTTGCAACGGTTGACGGCATTGATTTGCTAATAGTTAAAGGCGAGCCACTGCCGGAATTTGACGTGCAAGCGCCGATGTTGAGTTTGCCCTATATTATCGGTACAAAGCTGGAAACAATACCAGCAAATACTGCTTATTTATCTCCGCCTGCGGGTGCTGAATTTACGCTTCTGCCCGATCGCACTTTGAAAGTTGGCATTGTCTGGGCGGGGAATCCAAAACACCGCAAAAACAAGCAGCGTTCGTGCAGTTTAAGCCAGTTTCTGCCGCTTTTGGAGGTTTCGGGGGTAAGTTTTTACAGCTTGCAGAAAGAGGTTTCCGAGGCAGATCGCGCGCTGTTGAATCAAACGTCGATCGTAGATTTGAGCCCGTATTTTGGCGATTTGGCCGATACTGCGGCTGCGATCGCCAAACTGGATTTAGTCATTAGTGTCGATACCGCTGTCGCCCATTTGGCGGGCGCTTTGGGCAAACCAGTGTGGATTTTGCTGGCGTTTTCGCCGGATTGGCGGTGGCTGCTGGAACGGGAAGATAGTCCTTGGTATCCGACGGCGCGGCTGTTCCGGCAGCATCAGCGGGGCGACTGGGAGGACGTTTTCGCTCGCGTGGCGGAAGCTCTAGGCGCGGTTGCTGCAGCATTTGTGCCCTCGGATGCGGCGGATGTAGAGTTTCGGTTGGGCGTGGATTTGCAGCAGCAAGCCGATTTTGGCGGTGCGATCGAATGTTATGAGCGAGCGATCGCGATCGATCCTAATTACGCAGCCGCGCACAGCAATTTAGGCGTTGTCAAACAGCAAGCGGGCCGGCTTCCAGAGGCGATCGCTCACTACCGACAAGCGCTAGCAATCGACGGGAATTTGGCGGAAACTGCGAGCAATTTGGGCAGCGCGCTCGCAGAAGCAGGGGAGACTGAAGAGGCGATCGCACAATATGAGCGGGCGCTTTCTTTGAACCCGAATTGCGCGGAAGCGCTGATTAATTTGGGCTTGTTGCGGGAAGAGCAAGGGGATGTGGCGGAGGCTATAAGCTGCTACGAGCAAGCGATTCAAGTCAATCCTAATTGCGCGGTGGCTTATTTGAATTTGGGAATTGCTTTGGAGGCACAAGGGGAGGAAGCGGGCGCGAATTACGAAGAGGCGATCGCCAATTACGAACGGGCGATCGCGATCGAGCCAAATTACGTGGACGCCTTGCACAACTTAGCATACGCCTCGATCCGACAGGGCCAAATTGACCGCGCTATCGCATACTACGAGCGATCGACTGCACTGCAACCGGATTTAGCAGAAACTCTGATTGGTTTGGGGAGTTCCCTGCAACAGCAAGACAAGTTAGATGAGGCTCTAGCCGTTTGCCAGCAAGCGATTCAGCAATTGCCAGCCAGTGCACAGGCTCGCTGCAATCTAGGAATTGTCCTGCAGAAACAGGGCAAAATTGAAGATGCGATCGGCTGCTATGAGCAAGCTTTGAGCCTGAAACCCGACTTTCCTGAAGCTTTGAACAATCTCGGCAAAGCTTTTGAGGAATCGGGAAAAATGGCACAGGCGATCGATTGTTACCGTCGGGCGATCGAACTCAAACCCGGTTATATTAATCCCCTCACCAATTTGGGAAGTGCTTTGCACGATCGCGGCCAATTTGCAGATGCTGTCACCTGCTACAGCCAAGCAGTTAAATTCAATGTCGGCCATCCTGAATCTCACCTAAATTTAGGTTTAGCGTTGCTGCTGGCGGGAGACTTTCAGCGCGGTTTTTACGAGTACGAATGGCGACTCCTAGTTAAAGAAAAACAGTTCCGCTCCCACAACTTTATTCAGCCGCTTTGGGATGGCAAAGATTTGCAGGGAAAAACTATTTTGCTTTGCCCGGAACAGGGTCTAGGCGATGCAATTCAGTTTATCCGCTACGCAGATTTAGTCAAGCAAAAAGGCGGTAGGGTAATTGTTTGGTGTTTGCCACACTTGCAGCGCTTGTTTGCACAAGTTTCGGGAATCGATGGGTTAATAGTTAATCCCGAGGAGGCGCCGGATTTTCAAGTTCACGCGCAGCTAATGAGTTTGCCACACCTTCTGGGAACAACTTTAGAAACTATACCGGCGAAGGTTCCTTATTTAGCTCCGCCGCCCGGTTGGGAATTTACTCTCAGCCAAACTCCTAATTTGAAAGTGGGGATTGTGTGGTCTGGAAATCCTAAAAATTCCCACAATAAGGTGCGATCGTTACCCCTAAATTTGTTGACAAAACTGTTAGATATTCCCGGAGCAGATTTTTACAGTTTGCAAAAGGAAATGACAGCAGACGATCGCGCTTTGTTAGAGCAACTGCCCGTAACAGATTTAAGCTCTTATTTGCACGACTTGGCGGATACTGCGGCGGCAATCTCCGCTCTGGATTTAGTGATTTCTGTAGATACTTGTGTGGCACACTTGGCTGGTGCTTTGGGCAAACCAGTGTGGATTTTGCTCTGTTTTGTGCCGGATTGGCGGTGGATGTTGCAACGCGAAGATAGTCCTTGGTATCCCACGGCGCGGCTGTTTCGCCAGTCAACAGCGGGAGATTGGGAAGGAGTTTTAGAAGAAGCTGTTTTGGCGCTGAGAGAAAGAATTGTCCAGCATAAACCAGCTATACCGCCAAGAGAAACTAAAACCAATATTGAATTATATCAAAAACAGTTCAATCAGGGAAATATTCTCAAATCGCAAGGAAGACTTTCCGAGGCGATCGCTTATTTTAAAAATGCTTTGGTTTTGCAGCCGACTTCGATAGAGGCTACGACTAATTTGGCAGTGACGCTGCACCAAACAGGCGATTTAGCCGAAGCTGCCACCTATTATCAGCGCGCGATCGAAATAGATCCAAACTGCGCTCAATCCCACAATAACTTGGGTATTTTGCTGCAATATCAAGGCAATATAATGGCTGCTATATCTTGCTTTCAAAAGGCGATCGCCCTGAATCCGGTTTACGTCAAAGCTCTCAACAATCTCGGCGCGATACTCCAGCAGCAGGGCGAGTTGCAGAGTGCGATCGCGTGTTTTCATCAAGCACTTTCTGTCAATTCCAATTACGTGCCCGCGCTGGTAAATTTGGGTGTGGCGATGGAAACACAATCTCAGCTAGACGAGGCTGAACGGCTTTACGATCGTGCAATAGGAGTAGAACCAAACAATCCTACAGGACACTATCACCTGGGAACGTTATGCTTGGGGGCGGGAAAAATAGAACAGGCAATTTCTAGCTTGGAACGAGCCATATCTTTGAACCCTAATTATATAGAAGCTATTACTAATTTAGGCAGTGCTGTTGAACAATTAAAAGACGTAAATCGAGCAATTTTGTGTTACAGTAAAGCTATAGAACTTGATGCAAATTGTGTTAAAGCTCACTTCAATTTAAGCTTAGTCTTGCTGTTGACTGGGGACTTGCCACGCGGTTTAGCAGAATACGAGTGGCGCTGGCAAACAGAACAGGCGAAAAAATTGCCACGGTTGAATTTTGACCGACCAGTTTGGGATGGGTCAGATTTGAACGGACAAACTATTTTGCTCCGCTCCGAACAAGGTTTGGGCGATGCAATTCAATTTGTGCGATACGCGGCAATTGTGCAGCAAAAAGGTGGTAAAATAATCATTTCTTGCTATCAAGAACTGAAGCGTTTATTTAAGCAGATTCCTGGCATCGCACAAGTGGCGGTTCGGATGGATGAATTGCCGGATTTCCAAGTACAAGCACCGCTGATGAGTTTGCCTCATATTCTGGGAACAAATTTAGAAAATATACCGGCAAATGTTCCTTATTTAGCTGCGCCGCCCAATTGGCAATTTTCCCTAACTTCCGAGCGCAATTTCAAAGTTGGGATTGCGTGGGCGGGAAGTTCAGAACATTTGAAGGATTCTCAGCGATCGAGCGATTTAAGCTATTTCCTGACATTGTTAGATATTTCCGGTGTAAGTTTTTACAGTATTCAGAAAGAAATTTCGGCTGACAATCGTAGTTTGTTAACTCAAATTCCCGTGATAGATTTGAGCGACAATTTGAACGATTTTGCCGATACTGCGGCGGTGATATCGCAACTAGATTTAGTAATTTGCGTGGATACTGCTGTCGCACACTTAGCCGGTGCTTTGGGTAAACCCGTATGGATTTTGCTGTGTTTTATGCCGGATTGGCGGTGGATGTTGGAACGCGAAGATAGCCCTTGGTATCCGACGGCGCGACTGTTTCGACAGCAAACACCGGGCGATTGGGAGACAGTTTTCGATCGCATAAAAACAGCCTTAAAACAGCTAATTTCTACTCGTTCCCAAGCTGTGGCTGGTAACGGAGATACCGAAGCTTCGCCTCGATTTTCTTTATCGCCCGCACAGGTACAATTTCACATAGCAAAGGCCTTAGAAAAACAAGGTAAAAAAGCAGAGGCAGCCGCTCGTTACGAACAAGTAATTGCCGCCTCACCCAGCCACGCCGAAGCCCACAGTTATTTAGGTTATCTCAAACAGGAAAACGGGCAAATAGCCGAGGCTATTGCTCATTACCAAAAATCGCTAAAAATCAATTATAACCAGGCTGAAACTAACTTATACTTGGGTTCTGCCCTCGAAGAACAGGGACAAGTCGCAGAGGCGATCGACTTCTACAATAAAGCAATTCAACTACGTCCCAACTCGCCAAATTGGCGCTTGAGACTAGCATTAGCTTTGCTTTTAACTGGGAATTTTGATGCTGGTTTTGCAGAGTACGAATCGCGCTGGCAAACTCAACAATTGGATCAGCGCTCTTTTGATAAACCACTTTGGGACGGCTCGGATTTGCAGGGAAAAACAATTTTATTGCACCCCGAACAAGGTTTTGGGGATACGATACAGTTTATCCGCTACGCTCCTTTAGTTAAGCAAAAAGGCGGCAAAGTTATTGTTGCTTGTCATGTCTTGCTGAAGCGTTTGTTTGAAGGAATTGCAGGAGTAGATCGAGTAGGAGTCAGGCCGAGCGATTTGATAGATTTTCAAGTGCAAGCCCCCCTGCTAAGTTTGCCGCGAATTCTGGGAACGACTTTGGAAAATATACCGGCGAATATTCCTTATTTAGCTGCGCCACAGGATTTTAAATTTTCCCTAGAGCCGAACAATAAACTAAAAGTAGGTATTGTGTGGGCGGGCGGCCCGCTGCACCGCAACAATCATCGGCGATCGTGTAAATTGAGCGATTTTGTGAAATTTGTAGATGTTCCGGGAGTGAGTTTTTACAGTCTTCAGAAAGATTTGTCAGCGGGCGATTCCCTACAGGATAGCTGCGCTTCACGCACTTTATTAAAGCAACACCAAATTGAAGATTTGAGCGAACATTGCGTCGATTTTGCCGACACCGCAGCAATTATTTCGCAACTCGATTTAGTAATTTGCGTAGATACTTCTGTCGCGCACTTGGCCGGTGCTTTGGGCAAACCCGTGTGGATTTTGCTGTCTTTTGTTCCCGATTGGCGCTGGATGCTGGAACGCGAAGATAGCCCTTGGTATCCCACTGCGCGGTTGTTTAGGCAGCAAAAAGCAGGTGATTGGGATGGAGTTTGCGATCGTATAAAAGCAGCCTTGCTAGAGAGGGCGGGCACGGGGGCACCGCCCCTACAATCTACTCGTTCCCAGACTCAGCCTGCTAACGCAGATTCTTATGCTCCGCCTCAAATCCAACCCCCAGAAACTCCCCCACAAATTACAGGAATTGGCATCAGTTGGCCGATCAGCATCACCAGCGGTTGGGGAATTTACGGCGTGAATTTAACACTACAACTGCTGCAAAATCCAGGCTGGCAAGTTGCGCTTTTAGCACCGCCATCCATCACCTCAGAAGCGATGAATCCGCTGCATAAATCCCTGTTATTACCTGTAATTGAAAAGCAAAAAACTTTTCAGGAATTAGTAGCAGCAAATTCCGACAAACAAATCAGTTGTAATTTTCCCGTACTTTACGCTTTGGGGAATAATTTAGCATCCTCTGGAGTTGACAATCAAATTACCAGCGCTTGTCAAATAGGAGTCATATTTTTTGAAGACACACGGATCACAGCAGAAGCACTAGAAACAGCCAAAAAATATAGCGCGATTGTCGCAGGTTCCAACTGGAATGCGGATGTTTTGAGAAGCTGTGGCTTGACTAATGTGGCGATGGTACATCAAGGAATTGACCCAACAATTTTCCATCCTGCACCTAAATCTAATCTATTTGGCGATCGCTTCGTCATTTTCTCCGGCGGCAAACTGGAATATCGCAAAGGTCAAGATATTGTAATTGCAGCTTTCAAACGATTTCGCGCCAAACATCCAGAGGCTTTGTTATTAACAACATGGCACAATTTTTGGCCTCAGTATATGTTAGGAATCGAACAAACCGGAAACGTTGCCGGACTTCCCAATATCAACGGCGACGGAAGTTTAGGAATTTCCCAATGGTTAGTGGCTAACGGTTTGCCAGTTGACTCTTTTATCGACATCGGCTTAATTCCCAATCACCTCGCGGGACAAATTTTGCGAGAAGCCGACTGCGCTGTTTTCACCAACCGCTGCGAAGGTGGCACTAATTTAGTCGCGATGGAAAGTATGGCCTGCGGAATTCCGACTATTTTATCAGCAAATACTGGTCATTTAGACTTGATTTACAGCCACATTTGCTATCCTTTATGGAGCCAAGGACGAGTTAAACTTACTGCTCCTTTTTCCGGTGTAGAAGGTTGGGGAGAGTCTGAGGTTGCAGAAGTTGTCGAGGCTTTGGAACAAGTTTATACTAATCGCGAAGAATCAAAACGTCGCGGTTTAGCTGCAGCTAATTTTATGCTGGATTGGACTTGGGAAAAGCAGGTTAAGCGCTTTCTAGATGTTATACTAAATCTGAGATAAAGCCTGTTGAGCCGCCTCGACGCCTGAAAGCGCTACTACACAAACGTAATTTCTGCGTAAGAGACTCAAAAATAAAGGGAGTAAACAACCCAAATTGGATATTATTACAGGTAATCTGCCGGACTTAATATTATTTCAACTTTTGAAACCACACTCCTGTTTCATCAATCGTATGCAGAGAAAATGACTCGCCTTTCCTCCTCTCAAAATCGTGTACTGCTTGCTTGCACCCCTCCCAGTCACCGTAATCATCAACCTGAATTAAACCCTTAGAAATAACGCTGTCATAAAGCGTATTAAATATATCCATTGTTGACTCGTACCAATCTCCATCAGCGTGCAGAAACGCAATACTTCCTATTGCTGACTTGTATTTGGGTAAAGTCTGGGCAAATAATCCCTTAACCGGTACAACAATATCTCTAACTTGCAGTAATTTACAGATTTTATCCAAATTTTCACTAATTGAAGCTTTGAGAGTTCCTTCGCCAAAACCGGTAAGATTTGCAGGTATTCCTTGATGTCGATCGATCTCAGTAGGTGCCGGCATTCCTTCAAACGTATCAAAAGCATACAGCACTCTCGGACGGCGGCTGTAATGTTTAATCACAAATGCTATCAATGCTGCTGAGCCGCCTTTACAAGTTCCGCATTCTACAAAATTTCCCGGGAAATCTTCCACACATATTTGCTTTGCCAAACAATAAAGAGAAAACAGTCTCGATTCGCTAAGCAGCGTATAGGGGCGAACCATTGACAAAATATTTTTAAAGTTTGTAGGAAAAGTTTGCAGTGACAATTGGCTGCTTTGAATAATTGTCGGTAATTTTTGCTGTTGTAAGGTTGGTAATTTCTGTTTTGGCAACTCTTTGCTACCTGAAATACCGCTGATTGAATAATCCTGCAAATGAGCGGGCAACTGCCAGGAAATATTGGGGTCTGGTTGATGTTTTACAGGCTCGACATTTCCCCGCCAAGCAGCACCCATAATTTGCATTGTTTGATAAATTACAGTATTCCATCCCCTTTGCTTTAAGTAATGCAAACCTTGAGCAACATCAGGAGCATTTAAATCGTGAAATAAAATTATTGCATCTTCCTCCGCCAATTTTTCACAAACAATTGCGTCATTTAACGGCCCCGGTTCTCCGTGTTCTCCGTCAATAAAAATTAACGACCATTTGCGGTTGAATTGAGCGGAAAATTCTTCGACTCTTTGGGGGCTGTAGCCTGGTATTAGCTCGACGGTCGTTTGAACTCCCGACGCATTGAGAGATCCTTGAATTGAATCAATGACGCTTTGCCTGATGTCGTCTCTTTCTAGAAGCGGATCGACGACATCTAATTCAACTCCTGCGAGTGCTAAATGACAAGCAGACCAACCCAGCCAGCAGCCGATTTCTAATGCTTTTTTACCTGAAAATTGCAGTGCTGTATTGTAAAGAATGTGTGCTTCGTCGCGGCTGAGAAATCCGACTGAAGCAGCCCGCCGATCGACATACCAATTGTGCTGAATTTCCCGTCGCAAGTAAGGCCACTGACAAGTCTGAGGATCGGCGACAATCATGTTGGGAAAGTGGGCATCCGGGAGGATGATTTTCAATCCGGGCGAGACGTAATCTCCGGCGGGCAATAAAGTATTATTTGCGATTGCCGAGTGTCCTTGTGCTGTCATTTTTTTCGGTTGAGTGGGTTGGTAGCGGAGGCTTATTTCTACTGTATCTCCGTCTGTTGCGGTTAGTTTAACTCGATCGTGTTTGTATCCAGTCAGGTGCAGGATACCGATTTTTTCCTGCGGCAAGTACGGCTCCACAAAACACGCTTTTTGCTTGTCCCAAATCGGCAAACCAAAGTTGCAGCTCCAGTTGCAGCGAGCTGGAAGTATCTCTGTTTTGTCGAACATTTCAGTACCGTAAACTAACCGATTTAATGCTACTTGATCGGTCATTAAAACGGAATTTTGCAATCCCTGTTCCAAGTATTCTGCCCAAATTTTCCAGTGCGGCGCGGTTTTGTGCAGGGCAAACACCCCGGCATTGATGGTAGGGTAGCTGTATAACTGCTGGGCTACTTCATCTCCAAAAACTGCTTGATAATCGCGGTAAACAAATTGCCAGTACCAAGCCTGTTTGCCGTAAGGTAAATTATAATTTCGATCTAATTCGTGAACTATTGCCAGCCCGCGTTTTGCCGCGCCTTTAACTAACAGTTCGACACTTGACCAATCTTGAACCCAAGCATCAGCATCAATCCAAAGGTATATATCAAAATTGGGAAAGTATTTTGGCAAACAAGGTCTAACTAACAGTCCTTTTAAATGTTCGGGAGTTTCATTTCTACCAGGAAAATCAAAATCCCAGTCCGGTTTTTTAATAAAAGTTACTTGCCTTTCCAGCCACTGCAACTGTTCGGGAGTACAGCCGAGATCGAAAAAGCCGATCGCCACATTTTCGCCCTCAGGTTTTTCCCGCACCGATAAAATAGTGCCTCGCACCAATTCAAAGTAATTGGCATCGGCGGCCGTGATGATGATAATCTGCATAAATAGGTTTTATTATACAATAAACTGCTGAGTATAGCGTAGGGTGAGCCATTCACACCTTACTATTACTATAGGGTAGGGTTCGCGATCGGCAGCTTACTATACGCTAGCAATATTCATACAACTATACTATCGAGGAGGAATTGTGAAAAACCACAAAGGGAAAGTTTATCTAGTCGGTGCAGGGCCCGGAGATTGTAACTTGATGACAGTGCGATCGCACAAACTGCTATCCCAAGCCGAAGTCTTAATCTACGATGCTCTCATCGACATCCCGCAACTCGAATTAATCCCAGCAACTTGTCGGAAAATCGAAGTCGGTAAACGCGGCGGCAAACCTTCCACGCAGCAGCAAGAAATCAACCGCTTGCTGGTAGAACATTGCCAACTCGGAAAGCAAATCGTGCGCCTAAAAAGCGGCGATCCGTTTATTTTTGGTCGTTCCAGTTCCGAAATTCAAGCATTAATCACAGCGGGCTGCAACTTTGAAGTAATACCCGGAATTTCCTCCGCCTTATCCGCACCTTTACTAGCAGGAATTCCCCTCACAGATCCGGTAATGAGTCGCTGTTTTGCAGTGATGAGCGCCCATGAACCGGACGCTTTGGAATGGGAAGCATTAGTGCAGATAGAAACTTTGGTAATATTGATGGGAGGACGCAATTTAAGCGAGATCGTCTGGCAATTGCAAAAGCACGGACGATCGACCGAAACTCCGATCGCCATTATCCGAGATTGTGGCCGCCCCGAACAGCAAATTTGGCTGGGCACTCTCTCCAACATTGTACAGCAAACAGCAGGTCAATCTCTATCGCCTTGTGTGATCGTAATTGGGGAAGTAGTCAGATTGCGCGAATATCTAATTCAGCCAGAAAGCACAAATATGATCGATACACCAGTCACCGCTAACAACAGCAAATTGCCGCTAGCCGGAAAAACCATTTTAGTCACGCGATCTGTTTCTCAGTCTGCTGAATTTAGCGATCGACTCCAGCAACAAGGAGCCCGCGTTATCGAAATGCCCGCCTTAGTAATTGGGCCGCCTTCGAGTTGGGAACCATTAGACAGCGCGATCGCACAATTGTCAAGCTTTCACTGGTTAATTCTCACTTCCCACAACGCTGTAGACTGCTTTTTTCAACGATTACAAGCAAAAGGCAAAGACGCCCGCAGCTTGTTTGGCATTAAAATAGCAGTTGTCGGTAAAAAAACAGCAGAAAGTTTGCGATCGCACTCTCTACAACCAGACTTTATTCCCCCGAACTTTGTCGCCGATTCCCTAGTCGAAAACTTCCCCGATAACTTGCAAAACTGCAAGATTCTATTTCCCAGAGTAGAAAGCGGCGGCAGAGAAGTTTTAGTTAAAGAATTCACTGCCAAAGGAGCGCAAGTAATAGAAGTGCCAGCTTACCAATCTTGCTGTCCCGAAACAATCGATCCGAGCGCCCTCTCCGCACTCCAAAATCAAGCCGTAAATATCATAACATTTGCCAGTTCCAAAACCGTACATAACTTTTGCAATCTCATACAACAAAGCCCAAAATTGTCCCTGTCTAAGGATTGGTTGAAAAACGTTTGCATCGCATCCATCGGCCCGGAAACTTCCAAAAGCTGCCAAAATTTATTGGGTAAGTTAGATGTGGAAGCCAAAGAATATACCTTAGATGGATTGACTGAGGCGATCGTGGAATGGGTGGCAGGATATCAAAGATTGATCGGCGATTGAAACCGCTACTATACAAAAAAAGTCCGGGCAGAGGGGGACTAATAAATATTTGGTATAATTCCTGAAGGCGAGATACCCGACTTCTTCAAGAAGTCGGGTATCTAAATCAACCAAGCTACAATAAGTTGTAAACTGGTTGTAAGATATTTAGAAAAAAATATGATTGCAAAAGACCAACTTCTTCAAGAACTAGACCAAGTACCATAACCCGTGCTGCTGAAAGTGCTTGAATTTGTTCGTTCATTAAAGACTGAGGAACAGCAAAAACTAGAAGCCCAAGCATGGCAGGCATATCTAGATTTAGAACGCCAAAGAAATGACGTTTCCCGTAGCCTTGCCAACTCCTAATTTTCTCAGCACAAGTATGTTTTTAAGTATTGAGGTAGTCCTGCATAGTCAGTATAATTAAGGGTTTTAATTGAGAGATAAACTAGCGTTATACTCATGAATAAAATACCAAATAGCTCCCATATGATTGGAGAGTTTTTTAGAGAAGGAAAGAGTCTTTCTCCCCAATCGAGATATTCTTTGTCTCAGGGTATTATTAAATCTTTCTATATAGTTTGTCTGACCAGTATCTTTTCCTACAGCTCTGTGTCTTTTTTTAGGAAAAACTATTCCGTAAGAAAGGACAAAAGTCTGTATAACTTACAGCACATTGACGATAAACTGCCGGGAGAGAATCCCACAATCCCCTCGCGCCAGCTTCATCTCTTTTACCAATATATACTCCTACAATCTCTTTAGTCAACACATCAATGGCTAACCAAATCCACTGCTTGTTATCCTTGTCTCTTACAAATAACCACATTTCATCACATTGAATAGTTAGCTTTCCCTTTTTTTTTGACTTCACTTCCACTTGTCTCTTGACGGCTCCTAACTTTTTATTAACATAGTATTGTAGCCACCTTGGGGAAACTCCGGTAGCCCTAACAATTCCAGCCAGAGATATTTTTTCTAATAAAAGTCTATCTATTAACTCTCTTGTGTCTTCCTCCAGCGGCTGATGCCTGGGAGCTATCACAAATTGTCTGGAACAATCTCGACATTTAAAACTTTGTTGGCCCGTGTGAGTGTGACCATTTTTTACAATATATTGAGAGTTGCACCTGGGACATTTCATAAGCTAAAATTTAAGGCAGATTTAGGTATCGGCTCAATAAGTAGGGGTAGCAGAAGAAAAAAGTAAGCAGAGTACACAAAGTGTCATAAAATAGGACATATGACGCCAAATATTATTTCACAAGACAAGTCATCCTCAGATTTACTGCAAACCATCGACCCAAAAGGTATTGCAGACGAATCCATGCGTCACACAGTAGAGATATTACTGAACCTCATAGAGCAATTAGAATTAAAAATCAAAGAATTGCAGTCAGAGAATCAACGGTTAAAAGAGGAAAACAACCGATTGAAGGGAGAACAAGGAAAACCAGAGATCAAAGCCAAGTCCAAAGGATTCAGAAGCAAGCACTCATCAGAGAAAGAGCGAAAAACGCCAAACAAGCATAGCAAAGGCAGTAAGAACGCGACAATTAAAATAGATCGAGAAAAAATACTAGAGTACCCCAAAGACGAACTGCCAGTAGATGCAGAATTTAAAGGATACGAACAAGTAATCATTCAAGATATCAGCTTGGCAACCGACAATATATTATTCCGTAAACAGAAATATTACTCACCTTCAATTGGGAAAACTTATGTAGCAGAATTACCATT
>NZ_JAUBRO010000111.1:0-4593 GCF_036701945.1 Microcoleus sp. MON1_C1
TCCTGCCGGTGTTGTTGAGGGTCATAGCTTCCACAAACCGCTCACCCAGAACCCTACCAAGAGAAAGCGACTGGCTGAAATACTCTAGTGCTTTCTGTCTTTCTCCCAATTCTGAGTAGACACCGCCGATGTTGTTGAGAGTGGTAGCTTCCCCGCGACGATCGCCTACTGCCCGACTCAGGGGAAGCGACTGACTGTAATACTCTAGCGCTTTCTGTTTTTCTCCCAATGCTGAGTAGACACCGCCGATGTTGTTGAGGGTGAGAGCTTCCCCGCTGCGATCACCTACTGCCCGACTCAGGGGAAGTGACTGACTGTAATACTCTAGTGCTTTCTGTTTTTCTCCCAATGCTGAGTAGACTAAGCCGAGGTTGTTGAGGGTGAGAGCTTCTCCGCTGCGATCGCCTACTGCCCGCAATAGGGGAAGGGACTGGCTGTAATATTCTAGGGCTTTCTGTTTTTCTCCTAATTCTGAGTAGATGCTGCCGATATTGCTGAGTATGGTAGCTTCAAGAGCACGCTCGCCCATTGCCCGTCTCAGAGGAAGGGACTGGTTGTAATACTCTAGGGCTTTCTGTTTTTCTCCCAATTCTGAGTAGAGAGTGCCGATATTGCTGAGTATGGCAGCTTCCCCGCCGCGCTCGCCTACTGCCCGCAATAGGGGAATGGACAGGCTGTAATACTCTAGGGCTTTCTGTTTTTCTCCTAATTCTGAGTAGACTCTGCCGAGGCTGGTGAGGGTGATAGCTTCAAGATCACGATCGCCTACAGCCTGACTCAGGGGAAGAGACTGCCCAAAATACTCTAGCGCTTTCTGCTTTTCTCCCAAATCATTGTAGAATCTGCCAATACCAAGGAGGCTAAATGCTTGCCCTCTATTGTTGCCTGCTTGCCGATATAGCTTTAAGGCTTCTTCCCACTTGGTGAGCGCACCTCTTTTTGCTTGGGCCGTTCCTTGCTGGTAGAGTTGTCCTCCTTCTTCTAAAGCTTTTTCAGCAGCCTCGTTACTGTTAGTTTGTGCTGTTTGTACGGCTTTGCCAACGGGCACGGCTGCTGCCACTGGCTGACTTAACTGAACCGAAAGTGCGATCGACATACCAGCCAAAAACCATTGAGCGCGATCGAACATAGCCACCCCTTTTGTATTTTTGTCAATATTAGTCACTAGCTCGCTTAGTGTAAAGGCAGGGAGAAGTCAGGGCGATCGAACGATCGCCACAACCACCAAGTATTTGATATAGGGATAAGGGTTGGGGGCGGCCAATCAGAAAATTATTGATTACACATTAACAACGGCTGGCAGTGCCACAATCATACCCTAACGACGGCTGGCACGGCTGGCACGGCTGGTACGGTTTAGTGGCAAGGTCTAGCGGTCGGATGGCTCGCAAGGTTGGAGCGGTTGCACGGTTCGCAGGTCTAGCAGATTTGTGTCAAGTATTGAGACATGAATGGTTGATGTACGCTAAAATTCATGTTTATATATTACAACGAAAAACTCATGTCTGATTCTAATTTAAGTTTTAAATTCATTTACGAAAATGATGAGGGTAAACCTTACCCATGTTTAAACTTTACTTACAAAGATGATGGCACTGCACTTCTAACAAACCCTATCTGTAAAAATCGTGAGGTTATTTTAGAGCAATCTGTGGTCAAGTATTTAAAAGAAATACAGGGAAAGATAACTGGATATCGTTTTGAACTTATTGGGAGGATATGGTATATCAACTCTCTTCCTACTCCCGATAAGAACCCAGACAATCAACTTGGTTTTGTTAGTGGAGATATGATAGATGATGGCAAAAAGATAATTTGTACTAATCCGAAACCCAATCCCATACTACTACATCATTCGACCGAGTAGTAATACTTTCGAGTCTAAATCAGAAAATATGGGGGTATCCTGATTGAGTGGCACCAGTGCTACACTCTGAGTCAGGATATGCCCCTTGCTTTCCTAGAATATATTTATTGCCCTATTGATTTTTGGACAATAGTATTAGTGCGTTTTTTCGGTGTCGATTTTTACCGTTTTTTTCCAAAGGCTAAATTTAATTATCACAACGAAATAAAGACTACAGAGAGATACAAAACATGACGCGAGAAGAAGCAGTGCGGCTAATTGACCAAGCAGCCGAGGAAAAATTGATGGAACTGGATTTGGCGGGTCTGGGGCTGGAGGAATTGCCACCGCAGATTGGCAAGTGTACACAGCTTGAGACTTTGCTGTTGGGAAAGTGGGATGAGGAGAAAAAGGAATTTCTTGGGAATAAGCTTACTGAGTTTCCGAATGCTGTTCTTCAATTAACCAACTTAAAAAGGCTTGACCTTTGGCGCAATCAAATTACTTCCATCCCAGAGGCACTCGCACAACTGTCAAACCTGACACATCTTACCCTTGATTTAAATTGGATTAACTCCATCCCAGAGGCACTCGGACACCTATCAAACCTGACACATCTTACCCTTGATATAAATCAGATTACCTCCATCCCAGAAGCACTCGGACAACTGTCAAATCTGAGAGTGCTTAGTTGTGCCGGCAATCAAATTACTTTTATCCCAGAAGCGCTCGGGCAACTGTCTAATCTGACACAGCTTGACCTCAGTAAGAATCAAATTACTTCTATTCCAGAAGCGCTCGGGCAACTGTCTAATCTGACACAGCTTGCCCTCCGTGAGAATAAGATTACTTCCATCCCACAAGCACTCGGGCAACTGTCTAATCTGACACAGCTTTATCTCCATTGGAATCAAATTACCTTCATCCCAGAGTGGCTTAGTCAACTGTCAAATCTAACACAGCTTGGTCTTAGTCGCAATCAAATTGCCTCCATCCCAGAAGCGCTCGGACAACTGTCTAATCTAACACACCTTTGCCTTGGGAACAATCAAATTACCTCCCTCCCAGAAGCGCTCGGGAAACTGTCTAATCTGACACAGCTTGGTCTCCATTCAAATCAAATTACTTCCATCCCAGAGTGGCTCAGTCAACTGTCTAGTCTGACCCAACTTGATCTCAATAACAATCAAATTACTTCCATCCCAGAGGCGCTCAGTCAACTGTCGAATCTAACAGAGCTGGGTCTTAATAGGAATAAGATTACCTCTATCCCAGAAGCGCTCGGGAAACTGTCTAATCTGACACAGCTTGATTTCCAGGACAATCAAATTACCTCTATCCCCGAGGCGCTTGGGCAACTGTCTAACCTGAGATTTCTTAATCTCTCCAACAATCAAATTACCTCTATTCCAGAGGCGCTTGGGCAACTATCTAATCTGAGAATCCTTGGTCTCGCCAACAATCAGATTACTTCCATCCCCGAGGCGCTCGGGCAACTGTCTAATCTGAGAGCGCTTATTCTTGATAACAATCAGATTACCTCTATCCCCGAGGCGCTCGGGCAACTATCTAATCTGACACAGTTTAGGCTAAGTGGCAATCAGATTACCTCCATCCCAGAGGTGATGTATGGCAGGGTAAGGATTCAGATCTGAAAGAAGGGAATGAGCTCAGGCATAGTCAAGTCACAAGAATGGGCAGAAATAGCCTCACGGAAAAAAGTCTATCCTGACCTAGCACTACCTGTTTAGAGCCTTAGATAGAGAAATACCATTAGCTCGTTAAAGCTGTAGCGATTTCCACCCCTAGGCTGGAAAATATACAAAGCGGACAAAGTACCAGAAAACCAACGAAACTCCTTATGACACTTGGCAAGCTCGAACTCATCATCAAAATTAACGAACTTCCTACCAACGTACAGACTAACAAAGACAACTGGAAAACCTTTGAGCTTGACTGTGACGGTCGGGTAGTGTCCGTTAGTGTTAAGCCCAAAATATGGAAGAAGCTTGAGGATGCTGCGACTAACTACCCCATGTGGGTTGCTGCTATCGGCGGCAAGATGGGTGAATCAACCCCTAACGGGTTTGTGCTATCAGACCCAAGTATCCAAGTCTTTGAGAAAAAACCGAAGGAGCCTAAACCTGAAGCAGAGTAGTGAGACAGGTTCGATCGGCAATTGCCGGAGTGTAACTGGCGGCAAGGCGTCGGGCTTTTTATGGTGCAGTACGGAAAGCCCGATCGCCACGACAAAAGCTGAAATGTCTGCGGTCGGCTGCTCAGTAATAAGCAAGTCTTCTGCTAGGTTCTATGTTTTGAGCGATCGAACGGTTGCTACGACTTCTAAATATTTACACGCCAACCCAAACGATTCTAGCGGTCTGTCTCTGGCAACTTAGCGGGCGATCGGGGTTGGTCAGTTCTTGTGGATTGTTGCCAAGTGCGATCGCACTTGCCGATAGCCAACAGAATACTGGGCGCTCTTTTTGGTTAAATAATTTCAGATTTTAGATTCAGATTTTAGATTTTTGACCGTGCGGTTACCGTCCAAACCGCGCCAAATAAAATATTAAAAATTGATAAATTAGATAAAGAATTATGGCTTTTTAAGTAAGCGAGCTGATATTTAGATAATTTAATTACTGAATAGGCTTTCTAGCCAGACTATTTACTATAGCAATTCCATTTGAGATGTAAATATGGATTTCTCTGGTAAAATAGGAAAGTTTGATAATAAATGAAAGGGA
>NZ_JAUBRO010000112.1:0-4589 GCF_036701945.1 Microcoleus sp. MON1_C1
CTGGTTGCCAGACCCACAACTCACGAGCCGTTGCCAGTCCGTACCCCATGTGACAGTTGGGGTGCGGAATGTGGGTTCTATAAAACTCTCATCAGGTCTTCTATCACTCCCTGCGAGCGCCACTGCTTGTAATCCCAATATACGGTTGAGTACGGGGGCAAGTCACCCAGGTAAGTCTTGCCAATTGCAGCCATTCTTTAATTGATAGAAGATTCCATCCAAGATTTCTCTCTTTGTCCAGTTGGATGGTAAGCGCCCCTGCTTCTTCGTAGGCAATATCTGATGTAGTATGGGTTCCATTATTTCCCATTCTGAGTCCGTTAGGCTGCTACAGTAAGGCATAGCTGCTAGATTTTGCTTTTAGGGTGACGTTACCACAAGACCGTAAAAGATCTCAAATAGACTCATAAGTTCGCCATGTCGTACTCCTACTCTATGCAGGGTTTATCAGTAAGTCCTATTGACCTTACTGGGTTATAGCCCAACATTCGGTAGTAGAGTCCCTGTTGGGTAAGGAGTTCGGCGTGGGTACCAGACTCGAAAATCTCGCCTTCCTGCATCACAAAAATCCGATCGCAGTCTACGGCAGTTTCGAGTCGGTGCGTGACCAAGATGATGGTTCTGTTGCGCCGCAGACGTTGCAGAGTTTCTATGACCCACTGCTCGTGCTTCAAGTCCAGCGCATTCGTGGGTTCGTCGAGGATGAGTATTGGAGCCTCAGTGACCAGCGCTCGCGCGATAGCTAGGCGCTGTCGCTGTCCACCCGAGAGGTTTTGACCGCCCTCAGCGATTAAAGTATCATACTGCTCCGGCAAGGTTTCGATGAACTCGGCTGCCCCAGATTCAACCGCCGCCTTCCGAATATCGGAGAGCAGAGCATCCGGGCGACCGTAGGCGATATTTTCTGCGATCGTTCCGGGGAAAAGTGGGCTGCCTTGCGAGACGAGCGCCATGTGTTTGCGGACATCGGCAATCTTAAGGGTGCGGAGGTCAAAGCCGTCGAGAAGGACGCTGCCCGATGTCGGGTCATAGAAGCGCGGCAAGAGATTGAGCAGCGTACTCTTTCCCGTTCCGCTAGGACCCAAAAACGCCACCATCTGACCCGGCTCGATACTAGCACTGATGTTCCGTAAGACCGGTTGCCCAGAGTGGTACTCGAAGCTCACGTCGGCAAGTGCTAGTGTGCAGGGATGAACGGGAAGCGAGCGGGCATCAGGCTCATCTTTTATGGCCGGCGGCTCGTCAATGACCGTAAAGACGCGATCGCATGAAGCTACAAACGTCTGGATCTTAGTAGTGAACCCCAACACCCAACCTATCGGGTCCCAGAACTGCCCCAGGTACGCCATGAATACGAGCAGATCGCCCATGCTCACGCCGTTCGGCACCGGACGCAAGAACTGGTCGCGATAGACTAGGTATCCGCCGTAGCCTAAGATTACCCCGCTTCCCAGGGCGAAGACTACCTGAACCGCTAGCGGATAGAGGTTCTCTTGCCAATTGAGTCGCATGGATGCCTTGACGCTGCGTTCAACCACCTGCCCGAAGCGCCGCGACTCTGTTGCTTCTCGACCGAAGGACTGGATTAGCCCGATCAACTCTATAGCTTGCTGCATGGTTGAGGTCATAACCGCATCGGTCTGCTTCGACTCGAGGGCACGACTCCTAATCCTTCCCTCGAAGTACCAATTCGCCAGTATTAGAAGCGGAGTGAACGAAAGCGCAAATACGGTGAGAAGGACGTGGCGCGACAGCATGATCCAGATCATCGCCGTCAGCGTTACCGATGCGGCAGTGGAGCCGATGAGCGTATCGATTACCCCCCACGGCCCGAGGCTGTCGTAGCTCAACCGATAGATTGCGTCACCCTGCGATCGGGAGCCGTGCCAGCCGAGACTCAGCGCCTGCATTTTGTCGTAGAGTTCGGTGCGAACCCGCAAGGTTCCGTTGTACTGGATGCGGTAGTTCAACATCCTACGGAGCATGAAAACGGTCTCGCTCAGGATTCTGATAATCATCGCGACGAACGCCATTCCGAAAATCCGGTTCAGCGTGCTTTCACCGAACGGAGCAAGAAACAGCGTATGAATCCAGTTGGATTTCGGAGTTGGTGATAAAACCGTATCGACTAGAATCGCCATCGGCCAGGCGTTGAGAAGGTTGAAAAGCACTGATGCTCCGATCAAAAGCAAGAGCGTGACGATCAGCCATAAGTCTTTGCGAAAGTAGGAAATGGAGCGCAGGACGATCGGCACCAACCAATGTTGATTAATTAACGGCATCACCATTTTTGGTGAATTCTTCTGGCTCTTCAAACGTGCTTTGAATGGAAAATTCATGGATGTGCTGGATGCCTCTAAGTAAGACAATGCACCAATTAGGAAGTTTCACCCCAGTCAGAGAAGCCAGAAATTAACTTTGGGTTTTAACCCCTGTGGTCAAGCAAGGCAGGTGGAATGTGAGATTATTCGACTGGTGCTAGATTTAAATAGAGTTTCGCTGTTTTCGATAGCTAGATAGAAAGCGAGAGCGCTTTGCTTCCTGGTGTGATGCGTCAGCGTTGCTTTCGCGAAAACGGTCGCAAAGTTGAGAAAATCTCAACTGTTCTAGCGGAACTTCCCCCCTGTAGTCTTAAGCATCCAAGCAAAACCCCCATCAGTCACGCAATAGGGCTAACGCCCTTGCCCAATAGATGACTACAATATTAGGGAAACCTTCAGTAAATCCAAAGCTCTCTGTTGCAATGGAGCTGGCATTGTCAGCTTGTCAAAACTAACTGAAACCAGACGCAATTTAGGCTAGACTCGGTTTTTAGCGATTGTCGATAAATTTGTTATTAACGTCCGAAAACTTTAAAGTGGAAAGCTCTCAGAAGTACATTTTGTTGAAGCTTTCCGTTTTGCCAAAGTGGATGACTGAACCGCGACAACCCCCGACCCTGACTCACAAGCATTCAACCACTCCTCATCCTCGAACAACGACGACGTATGGTAATCGTTGACACATATGCCCTTCTACGTAATAAGCTAACACACATAAAAACAGGTGTGCAAGCACCACCAGAAGTTGTATCGCTAGCAACAACACCCACAGCATCACTAATAGGGGAAACACCACCCACACAACAACCACAGGAAACTGCATTGCCAACTGCAACACCACCGCAGCCGGAAGTATTTGCACCACACCCTGTACCCATCCAATCAAAGGAGCCTAGTTTAATGAGCAAACTGCAAGCACCCGATAAAGAAGCGACGGTTAGGGGGACCGTGGAGATGTCCGAAACTCTGCACCGTAAACTGTCGATGTTGGCTGCAAAGACGGGCCATAAGAAAGTGGATCAGAGTGCGGATGTTGTTGGAGGATGGTTTGAAAGAAGAGGCGTAGGGATAAGGATTCTGGCGTTTATGATTCATGGTATGAATCACCTTTTTGCTTGATGCTACAAAACTCACCCTACTTGCCCTATAGCCATTCCGAAATCTTGAATCCATACCTATACCCAGCAACGCCTCCAACTAGCCTGCTCCTTCTCATGAATGGTTGCGATCGCAATTGAGCGAAATTTTCAAACACTAAAGAAACGGTTCGCTATAAACTTTCATGTCTATTTGCTGGTTGAGTCGAGGGGGGATAGTCGGGTAAAGTTTGAGCGTCACCGCTCTCCCCTCCCCTAAGAACCGTGCATAAGACTTTCGCACTTACACGGCTCAAGCCTTACTTCAAGCGAGTTGACTTGGATTTAGAATGTTCCTGTTTGTGACACGCATGGTGCAAGTGCTGTAGGTTTTCAATGTCATCTCGTCCACCTTGAGCAACAGGAACTATGTGATGGGTGTTTAATTCCTCTCCATTGAATAAAGGTTCACCACAGATAGCAATACGGTTCACTTAAGGCTGAAAAAGTGGTAAACTAGGTATTATGTACAAAAAAGGAAATCAAGGACAGTGCCTTTAAAAAAATTATTATTAGAATCTCCCAAGCTCAAAAGTAAGGAGATATTCAAAGCTATAGAGATAGCAATTCCCTCAACAGCAATAGAATTGGCGATTCTCAAAACAAAAGTTAAGGAAAAACGGCATCGCGGGCTACAATCACAACTGGTAGTATGTCTAATAATAGCAATGAGTTGGTGGTCAAAAGACTAAATGCGGGATGTGCTAAAAAATCTAATTGATGGCCTTAATAATGAAGTCTGGTTAAAAACTGGTAAATATGGGAAAATTTCATGTAAAGCAGCTATTACTCAAGCCAGACAAAGATTAGGAGCAGGAGTAATGACACCGTTGTTTCATCAGTTGGTAAAACCAATGGCTACGGTTGAAACAGTAGGAGCTTTTCTCAAGGGAGTGAGAATTATAGCGATAGATGGAACCTGCTTAGACATCCCAAACAGTGATGAAAATGCCAGAGTTTTTGGCCCTCCAGGGAGTCGTCCAGGTACAAGAGCTGCCTTTCCCAAAGCTAGATTAGTCATTTTAGTAGAAGCAGGAACGCATTTAATATTCGATGCCTTAATGTGTTCATATAAAATGGGAGAAAGAGTAAGAGCGTTAAAGTTGTTACGCTCAGTAACGCCGGGAATGCT
>NZ_JAUBRO010000014.1:0-30951 GCF_036701945.1 Microcoleus sp. MON1_C1
CCCTTGCCGTTCAAAATTGACGTTCATAACAGGAGACTCGATCGCGCTCCTGTGGTCTGCTTAGTCTAAACTCCAGTGAGAAGGGACATTCAAGACTACTACACTGAAATTGCCCTTACAGTGACTCTCCGGGTACTGGGGATTTTGATCTTGGTTGCTGCTTTCATCCTCTGGAGTCGTCCCGTGTTGCTCCTGCGATTGAGCCGAGCCATTGTCCGCGCCAAAGAAAACCGAGAGGTTTTAGCGCAGGTGCTGGCGGAAGTTGAGCAATTCCTGAAGCAGGCAGGGGCGACAACCCAACGCGACGGCCAACACGGTCTGCAAATAACTTCAGCGGCGGGTAGACTCAAATCTTATATTCCCTTACCCGTAACCATCGTTGAGCGAAATGGTTGGGAGCTAAAAAGAATCGCTTTGTCTCGTTAGAAGAATCTTTTGCTCTCCATCCCTAATTGTTGAATCCACCTGGTTGGCTTCATCAAAAAATTTGAAAAAGTAAAAGCCTTTTTAGACCTATGAACTGGTTGATTCAATATTTTTACGAAATCAAATTAGATAAAGCTATTCTCTGGTGCTATCTCATTTGGTATGTTGTAGTAGTTTGTTTTCATTTCGATCCTTCGGTTAAGATATGGAGTAATTCACTTGGTATAAGTGTTGTAATCGGTACGGGTCTGATGCTAAGTGTTTCTTCTAGTAAAGGCAAAAGAGATCATTGGCAGACATTCAGGTTATATTTCATGCCATTTTGTGTCTCAAGCTTCTCTGCCTTGATTAAAGAGCAGGGATTTATCGTATTCATCTCACCTCACCAAATATGACCGAAACAATAGTGGCAGTATCATGCTGTGGTCTGTTTTTATTAGTTTTTTTCGTAGTTAAAGTATTTAAAAATAAAGTTATTTACCAAAAGCAGGAAAGTTGGTAAAATGCAGCAAAAATATGACATTTCAGGCTGTAATTCCCCCGATCGCCTTTAAGGACGATCGAGCTTGTAGAATTATTACGCCCCCATGAAGCGATTGGATTGGTTATTGAAATCACTTTCTTAGTTTCTAGTGCGATAGTTCTTTGAGTGCGATCGCTTTTTGGTTGGGCGATCGCCGAGTTGTACTATACTGGCCTCTGTAAAGAAATTACAATGCTCCCCAAACGAATATCGGCGGTAAGCGGGTGGCTAAAATCGGTCGATCGCGCTGGCATTTTTTGCCCTCAAATCCCTTTCTTTGGATTAATAGGCGTTTTAAATTCTGCCTTCTACTTTCTCCCTTGGGGCGACACAAGCGGCGGGTAATGCCCTCCCTACGGTCAATTGTCAATAACCAATTATTAATTGTTAGTATTCCATGAGGAAGCCGAAAAGATATATCATAACCTTAACCGGATCATTTCTTCCCAGATATGTTCTACTGTTCTAATCCCAGGTGTCCTCATCCTTTCAATCCCGACAACTCTAAATTTTGTCAAAGTTGCGGCCAGTCCGACCTCACGCCTCTCTTCAGAAACCGCTACCGCGTGATTCGACTGTTGGGGGAAGGGGGATTTGGCAGAACTTATGAAGCGGTAGATACCGATCGCATGGACGATCCCTGCGTAATTAAGCAGTTTGTACCCCAATTTCAAGGAACCTCAGCACTTGAAAAAGCCGCAGAATTGTTTAAGCAAGAAGCGAAACGACTTTACGAACTCGGGGAACATCCCCAAATTCCTCGATTAATTGCTTATTTTGAGCAAGACAAGCGACTTTATTTAGTACAAGAGTTGATTGAGGGGCAAACTTTACTAGCAGAATTAACTCAGCAGGGCGTTTTTAGCGAAGAAAAAATTTGGCAGTTACTGGCAGATATTTTGCCAATTCTGAAATTTGTGCACGATCGCAATGTCATTCACCGAGACATCAAACTTGAGAATATCATGCGTCGCCGCACCTCTGTTAGCTCCTCCCTGCCAAAGGCGGGAAATTTTCGCAATTCAGCTTTCCGGAGGGGAGGGCGGGGAGAGTTAGTGTTGATAGATTTCGGCATTTCCAAACAAGTGACAGGCTCGCTGATGAGCAAAGTAGGCACGACGGTAGGAACGCCCGGATATTCGCCGATAGAACAAATGCGCGGTCAAGTTTTCCCCGGAAGCGATTTGTACAGTTTGGGGATAACTTGCCTGAGACTGCTAACTCAATGTTTGCCAAAAATTGACGGTTCCGATGACCTTTATGACCCGATAAACGGCGGCTGGATTTGGAGAGAACGGTTGCCAGCCGGCACAAAAGTCAGCAGCGAGTTGACAAAAATTTTAGATAAGTTAATTGAAGATTATCTGAAAAATAGATATCAATCGGCTGATGAAGTAATCAAAGCTTTAAATCTCTATTCTTTACCTCCCCAACCCCCTTTTGTCAAGGGAGGACAACTTGCTTTAAATTCTTCTGTGACAAAAGGAGGGCCACTTGCTTTAAATTCTTCTGTGACAAAGGGAGGGTCACTTGCTATTAATACTCCGCTCAATCAAAGCGGGAAAATCAATAGCAATATATCTGTCAGTCCCAGAGGAAAACCCAACACCCATCCACCTGCCAACAAGGCACCGCAGAGAATTGCCGCTGTCAAAAGCACTTTTGAATTTCAGGTGGTGACAGTAGACAAGCGCGGGAAGCAAACTAATGTTAACAGCGGCAAAGCGCGTTTTTTTGAAGAACATCTTGGTAGCAGTACAGTGCTGGAAATGGTATCTGTTCCTGGCGGTAATTTCCTCATGGGTTCTCCAAAAGAGCGGGGTGATAGCGACGAAAAACCGCAGCACCCAGTAACTTTAGGATCTTTCTATATTAGCAAATTTCCAGTTACTCAGGCTCAGTGGACAGCAGTTGCGGCGCTGCCGCAAATTAAAATATTTCTCAATCCCGATGCCGCCCGTTTTAAAGGTGCAAATCGACCTATAGAAAATGTATCTTGGTACGAGGCTGTGGAGTTTTGCGATCGACTTTCTCGCAAAACCGGTAAGAATTATCGCTTGCCTAGCGAAGCCCAATGGGAATATGCTTGCCGGGGGCAAACTACGGGGCCGTTTCACTTTGGGGAAACGATTACCAGCGAGTTAGCCAATTACAACGGAAATTCTAATTACGCTGATGCGCCGAAGGGAGTTTATCGCTTTCAAACGACAGATGTGGGCAGTTTTCAACCTAATGCTTTTGGATTGTACGATTTCCACGGAAATGTTTGGGAATGGTGCGCGGATTCTTGGCACAATAATTATAACGGTGCGCCTGCTGATGGCAGCGTTTGGGAGTCTGACGGGGACTCTTCGCTGAGGTTGTTGCGGGGGGGTTCTTGGAACGATCATCCTCCGAATTGTCGCAGCGCGTGCCGCCTCAGATATCAGCCGGATTGTAAGGCTAGTATTGTGGGTTTTCGAGTGGTTCTTTCGGTTGTTTAAAAATGGCAATTCCCTACGGGATAGCTCCGCTTCACGCTCTTTTTAACTTAACTAAAACTCAACCAGCTAAAAACTGTTTCAACCGTCAATTCTAACTCAATTCCATTAAGTATTGGCAAATCAGTTGCACCTTCGTACAACTCCACTCTTTGCCCGGTAAATACGGCTAAAATACTTTCTTCTTCGGGAATCATTAACCACCCCAATTCAGTGCCTTGTTGCGAACAAGCAAGTAATTTAGCAAGCACTTTTGTTTGGCTTTGTTCGGGAGAAAGAACTTCAATTGCCCAGTCTGGATAACTTTCAAAGCGGTTAGCAATTCTACCAGATGGTAGAAAGGGAATTCTTTCCCAGCGGAATACTGCTACATCTGGGACAAGTGATGCACCGCCGAAAGTGCAACGCAACTCTGGAAAAGCATAAGCAATCTTTGGTGTTTCGACTATTTGGTTGATGACATTGCAAAGCTTACCATGCAATCTGCTATGTTCACCTTGAGGCCTGGGTTTTTGAATGATTTCTTTGTTGATATATTCGGAAGCTGGCTCCGTTTCGGGAAGTTTTAGGAAATCCTCTAAGTTGGGCGATATTTTAATGACTGTAGTCATAGGTAAAGTTGATTCTAGATTTTAGATTTTAAAGTGGATATATATCAGAACCCCGACTTGGAAAAAATCGGGGTTCTGATATCTATTATTATGAAGGACAAATTCAACCCTTAACTAGCCTTCTTCTGAGGAGCCATTATGCGTTCCACACTCATAGCAGCCACGCTCAAAGTCACCACAGCCATGCCAAGAATTGCCACAGGCTGCAACTTCTCATTGATAATTATAAACGCAAAAAGTGCCGTCATCGCCGGCCCCAAAGTGCCAATTACTGACGCTAAGGCGGCCCCCGCAAAGCGGATGGCAAAATTATTCAAAAGATAGCTAAACAGCGTCAGCACTCCTAAAACAACGCCTCCCAAAATCAAACCAGGCCAAACATTTTGGTCGATTTTAGGAGAAAAATTTTCCGACAGCGGCACCCACAAACTCAGGGAGGAAAATACAAAAATCGCTGCGAAATTAACTAAACTAAAAGGAATCGGGTGCAGCTTGCCCGCGGCCATTTGCGTCAGCAATACGTAACCTGCAAAGGTAATCCCAGAAGCCAGTGCAGCCGTGACTCCCACCCCGACATTGCCGCCGCCCGGAGCTGGGGCCGCAAAACTCGGCCACCCAACTAAAATCAAACCTGCGGTAATCCCCACTATCGCCAAAAAGCCGACTGTGCTGGGGCGAGAGCCAAACAAGATCCAAGAACCTAGTACGGTGACGATCGGATAAATAAAGAAAATCGTAATCGCAATCCCCGCTGGAATATTGCCGATCGCCAAATAAATCAAAACCTGAGACAAAAACAGAAAAAAGGCGCTTCCTAAAACTTTACTCCACAAAGCTCGATCGCCCGACTGGAACAACCGTCTAATATCTTTCCAGACAGAAGGATACAGAAATGTCGCCAATATCGGCATCAAAGCCATCACCACGATCAGCCGCATCAACAAAATCAACAAAGAATTTCCAAAACCTGGAGTCACCACCCCCGGAAATTCAAACAAGCCAAAAACCACCCGAGGATTTTTGCCTTTAATCAGAATTCTTAAACAAACATTAAACAGCGACAATACGACCGCCGAAGACAAAGCCAGCACCAAACCTGTCTGTACTTGAGAAGATGCTTTAGCGGTTGCTGGAGAGGGCACTGAAGAGGGTTCCGGCACGGATTCTTGCGGCCTTGGAGCAGGTGTTGGCGGCAGAACTTGCGCGCGGACAGAATTAGTTGATTCCTCGGGATAAGAATCTTGAGCATCGAAAGGATTCTCAAGATATTCTTCTTCTGATTCAAGTTCTTCCCTGATGCGGTTTACGAGATTTTGTAACAGCTCTTCCCCTTGCCGCTCTAGGGTTTGCATATTGTTGAGCCGCACGGAAAGCTCGCTTTCATAGCTGCTCAAATCTTGTTCCAGCATCTGGAAACTGCGATCGATCCTTTCATCCAGCGCCGCCAACAACTCCGAGGCTCGTTCGTCGTAGTTGCTCGGCGGCAGGGGTATCGGGAACTCGCCGCTGGGAATAGGGCTGCTGAGAGAATTTCCCGAGTTAGCGCTGAGTTCGTTGAACCGCTGCACCAACAAATCCTGCAAATTGTGAGCCAAAACTTGAGCCAACTGCTTCAGCCACAATTGCTGCTGCTGAATGTATCGCCCAGACAGAGATTCCATTTGCTGAGACTGCAATTTGCGATATTGCTCCCGGAGGTCTTCAATATCCTCAATCAGGTGATTTTTTTCAGTTTGCAGCCGAGTAATGTCTTGATTTAACTGACCTTTGACATTTTGATGCAAAGCTTCCAGTTCTTGCATTACTGAGTGGAGGACTTCTTCTGGTGATTGTGCATCCTCTGGCTCGTCCTTTGACGAGTATACGTTCCGCTGCGCCATTAGCCTATAACCTCTAATTTAAACTGCACGTTCAGTGTTCTTAAGTATGTTGACAAATCAGGTCGCAAGTTTTAGTGAGTTGATCTAAGAGATTGCGAACACTGTTTAATCAATAGTAGTCGCTAAGCTAGAAATGTGAGAAAATTGCGTGAAGCAAAGCTATCCCGCAGGGCATCCCCCCAAGAACACTTTGTGCAATTAAAAATCATACTACAGCTTGACCACTCCACGGATTGCTCCCGGTAATTCTCGCATTTAACTCACCCGATTGCACCCGAATCACAAGCGTGACAGCGCGTTCCGCGACTAAATTTGATTGGGGGGTGGCACTCCTAGCCCCTCAATGGAGAACTTGATGCCGCGGCCAGAAATCCGGTTTCTTTTGCCCGCCTTTCTCCCGCACTCCCGCACCCAGATTTATGATTTAAACAGTTCCGATCTTTTGCTCGCGAAAGTTTTAAGAGGCGATCGCACCCTGAAAAAGCCACCCCGCGCCATCAAAAAATTAACACATCCCATCCCCCAAGAGCAACAGATATGGCATCCGAAATTTATGACAATTCCTTTACAAACGATCGACAAAGCCTGAATATTTCTGAGGATGCGGAAGTGTGTGTCTTTCCGGCATCATTTGCCCAGCAGCGCTTGTGGTTTCTCGACCAATTCACACCGGAAAACCCTTTCTATAATGTAGTAACAGCACTGCGGTTAACTGGTTCCCTCAACTTAACAGCCGTAGAGCAAACCTTCAACGAAATAGTGCAGCGACACGAAACTTTGCGAACCACTTTTGCAGCGGTATCAGGGCAACCAGTACAGATAATCTCTCCCGCTTTCAAGACTAATTTAAAACTATTAGAACTGCAACATTTGCCCCCCGAACAACGGCAAACAGAAGCAAAGAAACTCACCGCAGCAGAATCTCTTCGCCCTTTCAATTTATCCAGCGGGCCGCTGATGCGAATCACCATCCTGCGGCTGACAGAAACCGAGCATATTCTATTGCTAAATATGCACCACATCGCCTCCGATGATTGGTCGATGGGTGTGCTAATTCGAGAACTGGAGGCTATCTATACAGCTTTGATAAATCAACAGCCATCTCCCCTCCCAGAATTATCACTTCAATATGCCGATTTTGCCGAGTGGCAGCGCGAATGGCTGCAAGGTGAAGTATTAGAAACTCAGCTAGCTTATTGGCGGCAGCAATTGCACGGGATTTCAGTGTTAAATTTGCCGACCGATCGCCCTGCACCAGCTATGCAAAATTATCGCGGGAAAACTCAATATTTAGAACTGCCAAAAAACTTGAAGGACTCACTTGTAGCGCTCTCGCAGCGAGAAGGAGCGACTTTATTTATGACAGTGCTCGCAGCATTTCAAACTTTGCTTTACCGTTACTCGCAACAAGAAGATATTGTGGTAGGTTCGCCGATCGCCAATCGCAACCGCAGCGAAATAGAAGCATTAATCGGTTTTTTTGTCAATACTTTAGTGCTGCGAACAGACTGCTCGGGAAACCCGACATTTCGAGATTTTTTGGGCCGGGTGCGGGAAGTAACCCTGGGAGCTTATGCTCATCAAGATTTGCCTTTTGAGAAGCTAGTCGAGGAATTGCACCCAGAGCGATCGTTGAATCGCCACCCGCTGTTTCAGGTAGTATTCGGCCTGCAAAATGCGCCGCTGGATGAGCTAGAATTGCCAGAATTAAAGTTGAGTTATTTTCATTTGGAGACTCAAACAACGCGCTTTGATTTAGAGCTGCATTTGTGGGAAGCTTCCGATAATTTTAGGAGCAGATACGGCGAACAGTGGGAAGATGCGGAAGGGCTCAGAGGCGTAGCTGTGTACAATACAGATTTATTTGATGAAGTTACCATCGCCCGAATGCTGAGGCATTTTAAAACGCTGCTGGAAAGCATTGTTGCTAATCCAGAACAAAGAATCGCTAACTTACCTTTATTGAGCGAGGATGAAGTGAATCAATTATTCAAAGAATGGAACGATACTCGGACAGATTATCCTCAAAATAAGTGCATTCATCAGTTATTTGAAGAGCGAGCCCTGCAGCATCTGGAAGATGTCGCCCTAACTTTCGACAGCCAGCACCTGACTTACAGAGAACTTAACAGTCGCAGCAACCAACTGGCGCGCTACCTACAAAAAATGGGCGTGGGGGCGGAGGTTTTAGTGGGGCTTTGTGCAGAGCGATCGATCGACCTAATTGTCGGGATGTTGGCTATACTGAAAGCGGGAGGAGCTTACCTACCGTTAGATCCGAGCTATCCGCGCGATCGGCTAAACTTGATGCTGGAAGATGCTCAAGTTAAAGTCTTGCTAATTCAAGATAAATTGATTGAGAATTTCCGAGACTTCTCAAACTCGGTGATTTACTTCGATCGCGACTGGGAACACATAGCCAAAGAAAGCGCCGAAAATCCCGCCAACACCGTAACCGCAGACAACCTAGCTTACGTTATTTACACATCTGGATCTACAGGAAAACCCAAGGGAGTTGCTGTCACCCACAAAGCAGTAAATCGGCTGGTACTCAACACAAACTATATAAAAATAGAACCTACCGATAAAATTGCCCAAGCATCAAACGCTTCATTCGATGCAGCCACATTCGAGATTTGGGGAGCCTTGCTTAACAGCGCTCAACTCGTGGGGATTAGCACAAATATTACCCTTTCGCCTCACGATTTAGCCTTAGAACTGCGCCAACAAGGCATCACCGTCTTGTTTTTAACAACTGCCTTATTTCAACAAATTGCTAGAGTTTTACCGCAAGCTTTTAATTCGCTGCGCTGCTTGCTGTTTGGCGGAGAAGCGGTCGATCTGAGATGGGTTAAAAAAGTTCTAAAACAGGCGCCAACCCCTCAATTAATTCACGTTTACGGGCCTACAGAAAATACCACATTTTCGGCTTATTATTGCGTGCAAGACGTACCCGAAGCCGCAACATCTATCCCCATCGGCCGCCCGATCGCCAACACGCAAATTTATCTCCTCGATGCGGATTGGCAGCCGGTGGCGATCGGTGTTATAGGTCAATTGTACCTCGGCGGTGACGGACTAGCGAAAGGCTACCTCAACCAACCAGATTTAACTGCTGCTGCATTTATTCCTAATCCTTTTAGCAATAAACCTGGTTCGTACCTTTATAAAACAGGTGATTTAGGTCGCTATTGGGTTGACGGCAACATCGAGTTTTTAGGCCGCGTTGACGACCAAGTAAAAATTCGCGGCTACCGCATCGAATTGGGAGAAATTGAAGCGGCTTTGTGCCAGCATCCACAAGTGCGCGAAGCAGTAGTAATTGTAAGGGAAGACATCCCAGATGATAAACATTTGGTAGCTTATGTTGTTCCTGACGGCATTAATGAAAAATCAGAGATTCACAATCTAAAGTCAAGTGAATTGCGCCAATTTTTGAAAGAAAAGTTACCAGGATATATGGTTCCTCCAACTTATGCAGTGTTGGAGTCCCTGCCGCTGACGCCCAACGGCAAAGTCGATCGCCGCGCCTTGCCTGATATAGATACAGACAGCGAGGATCTAACAGAAAATTATGTAGCGCCTCGCACTGATATCGAAGAAATGCTGGGAAAAATTTGGGCTAAAGTTTTGGGAAAACAGCAGGTTAGTATCTACGATAATTTCTTTGAGCTAGGCGGGCATTCCCTGTTAGCAACTCAGTTGATTTCTCGCATCCGAGACGCTTTGCAAGTCGAGTTACCGGTCAGCAGTTTGTTTGAGGCTCCGACTGTGGCGAGTCTGGCAAAATACATTGAAACAATGCGCTGGGCCGCGACTGGTTTGGATACTCCCAGAACCGACGAAAATGATCGAGAAGATGTGGAATTTTAAGGCCTTACATAATTGGGGGAGTATTTTGATTGTTTTGTGGGATGGGCGTCCCGCCCGTCCGGTGTATTTTCCGGGCAGGCGGGACACCCGACAAGAACCATCCTCAAATTGTGCAACGCCGAATTTTAAGGCTGCCACAGCCAGAACCTACAGGATTTTAACTCACATTTTTAGTCACGAAATTTCAGTGCAGAATGCCCTGACAGCTTCGGCAAACTTCTGGTTATGCTCGATTAATGCCATGTGTCCTCCTTTCTGTATAGTAACTAGCTCTGCTTGAGGTAATTCTGCTTTCATTCGCAGGCTAGCTGGGGGGGTAGTGGCAATATCTGAATCGCCGCATATCACCAACACAGGAATGTCAATTGATGGCAAAGTTTTTGTTTCGTCAAAGTTGAGCATTCCCAGTGTGCCGCGAGCGAGAACGCCGGGAGAACCCAAGGCTGATAAGAAAGCTGAGAAATCTAATTGACCGCGCGTTTCAGTGCCTTTAAATCCCGATACTTCTACACTGATGTACAGTGAACCATTGAGATAGCTCAGCCAAGTCATTCCCCACATAATGGGTTCAAGAGCTATGGTGAGGTAGAGCATTGGTTGAAGCAGCGGCTTTTGCAAAGCGCGTAATAAACCGCTAAAAATAGCGGTTTTGAGGGGATTAGTATAAGTCGTATCTACCAGAATTAAACCAGCTACTCGACTACCGAGAAGTTCTGGAAAAAGCCGACTGAATGTTAGAGCAATCATGCCGCCCATGCTGTGTCCGAGTAGGATAACAGGTTTAGTTCCTGCTATGGCAATGACGGCTTCGAGATCGCGGGCAAATTTTTCTAGGGAGTAGTCGCTGTTTTTTGGTCGAGTGGATTTTCCCAGACCAGGAAGATCCCAAACAATCACTCGGAAGCGATCGGTTAGTTGGCGTTTCGCGTAATACCAAACCATACTGTTCGGCCCCCAACCATGGGAGAGGATAATCGGCTGTCCGTCCTCTGGGCCGTAGAATTCTACTTGTAAAATAGTGCCATCAGGCCTCTCTACTCGCTGAACCGTACCCGTCCGCGTCGGCTTCGGTTCGTCAGCACCGGGGCGGCGGAACAGGGGCAAACTGATAAAGCGGCCACCAACAGACCAAAGAAGCATCAAGACTCCGCTGACTAAGTAGGAATTTCCTACAAGTTCGCCGATGTACCATTCGTAAATAATGTATATACCTCCGCCAAGTACCCCGAGGGACAGCAGTCCCACCAGCCATAGAAACAGGAAATTGAAGGGCATGAACGGCATAAGCTGAAACCTTGGGTAGAATTTGGGTTGCGGATTCAAACAGAATCATACTGAGGTTAGGCCACAGTAGGCAAGGGGTAAGTTAAGCTCTTAGCTTGTGCGCTGGTGGAATTTATTTTATATTTGCAAAAGTAATCACAGGATGACTCAAAATGCCCGATCCAAAAATATCGAGTTCATCGCCAAATGCCAGAGATTCTGTCACGGTGGACTTAGTTGAGTTTTTATCTTACCTTCGCACTCTAGATATTAATATTTTTGTTGAGGGCGAGATCCTGCGCTGCAACGCTCCAGAAGGAATTATTACACCAGAACTGCGCGCCCAAATTTCTCAGAGAAAAGCCGAGATAGTTTTATTTTTAAAAGCAGCTAATCGTACTTCTAGTTTAACTCATACACCGATTGTTTCTATGGGGCGGGAAGGAAATCTACCCCTTTCCTTTGCACAGCAGCGCTTGTGGTTTCTCGACCAATTAGTCCCGAACAATCCTTTTTATAATGTTCCCGCAGCCTTGCGTTTGACAGGTTCGCTCAATTTTTCGGCGCTGCAACAAACCTTCAATGAAATTGTGCGCCGCCACGAAGCTTTACGCACGACTTTAGCAGTAGTTTCGGGGCAACCTGTTCAGAGAATAGCTGTTGCTTTCCACCTCCCGATTAATGTAGTGGACTTGCGAAAGTTGCCAAAGGAATCTCGACAAACTGAAGCAAACCGGCTCACCACTGAGGAAGCTCAACGCTCTTTCAATTTGTCCAATGACTTGTTGCTGCGAGTCACATTATTGCAGTTAGATGATGCCGAATATTTACTAATGCTGAATATGCACCACATTGTCTCCGATGGTTGGTCTATCGGAGTGCTTATTCAAGAATTAGGCGCACTTTACACGGCATTTGCTAGCGAAAAACCTTCGCCTTTACCGGCTTTGTCGATCCAGTACGCTGATTTTGCCAAATGGCAGCGCGAATGGCTGCAAGGGGAAGTTTTAGAAACGCAGCTTGCTTACTGGCGGCAGCAGTTAAACGGCATTTCTATGCTAAATTTGCCTGCGGATCGACCCAGGCCAGCAATTCAAAGTTACCGAGGCAAAAGGCAATTTTTGCAACTGCCAAAAGAACTGAGCGAGGCTTTAGAAACGTTGAGCCAGCGCGAAGGAGTGACGCTGTTTATGACAATGCTGGCAGCTTTTAAAACGTTGCTTTACCATTACGCCCAGCAAGAAGATATTGTTGTAGGTTCGCCGATCGCCAATCGCAACCGCAGTGAAATTGAAGCATTAATCGGTTTTTTTGTCAACAGTTTGGTGCTGCGTACAGATTTGTCGGGAAATCCAACTTTTCGGGAACTTTTAAACCGAGTCAAAGAGGTAGCATTAGGAGCTTACGCTCACCAAGATTTGCCGTTTGAGAAGTTAGTAGAAGAACTGCACCCCGATCGCGCGTTGAACCAAAATCCCTTATTTCAGGTGGCGTTTGCGCTGCAAAACGCGCCGGGGAATCGGTTAGAATTGCCAGAATTAACACTCAGCCCGCAGCAGTTAGATGTGGGTACAGCGCGGTTTGATTTGGAGTTTCATTTGTGGGAGCGATCGCCCAACAGCTCGGGAAGCAACCAATCGCCCAGCAATAAACTGTGGGTTGATAGCTCGGAGGGTATCAGCGGCATGGTTATTTACAGCGCCGATTTATTTGATGAAGCTACGATTACCCGAATGCTCGGGCATTTTCAAACCTTGTTAGAAAGCATTGTTGCAAATCCCGAACAGCGAATCGCAAATTTGCAATATTTGAGCGCAAAAGAGCGCTATCATTTGTTAGTTGAAGGCAACAACACTCAGGCCGATTATCCGCAAAATTTGTGCATTCATCAGCTATTTGAAATGCAGGCCGATCGGACACCGGATGCGGTGGCGCTGGTATTTGGAGAGGAGCGAGTCACCTATCGAGAGCTAAATCTCCGCAGCAACCAACTAGCACGTTATTTGCAAAAAATAGGGGTTGGGGCGGAAGTTTTAGTCGGGCTTTGCTGCGGGCGATCGCTCGATCTGATTGTGGGGATGTTGGGTATCCTGAAAGCGGGAGGAGCTTACCTAATTTTAGATCCGAGCTATCCTGCTGAGCGATCGAGCTTTATGGTAAAAGATGCTCAAGTGTCAGTATTGCTTACCCGCCAGGGAATAAATTCCCTGTCTAATAGCGAAAGTCGTCTAAAGACGACTGAAGGAGGACAAGTTTCCAGTCGGCTTCAGCCGACTTCAGCTATGAGCCAGGGAATTTATTCTCTGGTGGATGATGGCGAAGTGCAAAATTTAGAAACACAGTCAGAGGATAAAATTCACCATCCAAGGGTTGTTTTTCTAGACACAGAGTGGGAGATGATTTCCCAAGAAATCGCCGACAATCCCACCAGCGCAGTCACAGCCGAAAATCTGGTTTACGCGATTTACACCTCCGGTTCCACGGGAAAGCCCAAAGGAGTGGAAATTGAGCACGGGAGCTTGTTAAATCTCGTTTTTTGGCATCAAAGAGAGTTTGGGGTGTCAGCGGGCGATCGAGCAACGCAAATAGCAGCGATCGGCTTTGATGCTTGCGGGTGGGAAATTTGGCCTTATCTCGCGGCGGGAGCTAGCATATACTTTCCAGAAGATGACATCAGGCGAGATCCTGAAAAACTGCAAAACTGGTTAGTATCAAAAGCCATTACAATTAGCTTTTTGCCAACACCTTTAGCCGAGAAAGTTTTGCTATTAGATTCGCCTCAAAATACAGCTTTGCGAATCTTGCTCGCAGGCGGCGAAAAACTGCAACAACATCCTTTAAAATCCCATCCATTTAAGCTAGTAAATAATTACGGCCCAACCGAGAACACCGTCGTCACAACTTCCGGTTATATTCCTGCAACAGAGCAAACAGACATCGCCCCGACAATTGGCCGCCCCATTGCTAACACTCAAATCTACATATTAGACAAATATTTGCAGCCCGTACCAGTGGGCGTTGTTGGCGAATTGTACATCGGCGGAAACGGACTCGCTCGCGGCTACCTCAACCGCCCAGATTTAACCGCACAGCGCTTTATTCCCAATCCTTTTAAACCAAATTCAGGAGAGCGAATTTACAAAACCGGCGACTTAGTGCGCTACAGAGGCGATCGCAACCTTGAATTTTTAGGACGCATTGACGAACAAGTAAAGATTCGCGGTTTCCGCATCGAATTAGGAGAAATCGAGACAGTATTAACTCAACATCCGGCCGTGCAGCAAACTGTAGCAATAGCTTCGGAAGATGGACATGGAGATAAACGTTTAGTAGCTTATATTGCCCTGAATCCAGAATATAGCAGTGCCAGCGAAAAAAACCAAATAATGCAATTGCAGGACGAACAGGTTTTGCAGTGGCAAATGCTCTACAATGAAACTTACAATCAACCTGCTGTTGATTCAGATCCAACCTTTAATATTGTCGGCTGGAATAGCAGTTATACTAATCAGCCAATCCCAGCAGAACAGATGCGCGACTGGGCGAAAAATCAAGCCGCCCAAATTTTAGCTTTGCAGCCTAGCCGAGTGTTAGAAATTGGCTGCGGCACAGGTTTGTTGCTGTTCCAAATTGCCTCTCGCTGCACTCAATATTGCGGAACAGACTTTTCACCTATTTCGCTCAACTATATTCGGCAGCACTTGGCAAATCAAGAGTTAGCTAATGTAACGCTGCTTCAGAAAATGGCGACAGACTTTGAAGGAGTAGAGACAGCAGCTTTTGACGCGGTAATTCTCAATTCTGTCGTGCAATATTTCCCAAATATCGACTATCTCGTGCAGGTGCTAGAAGGTGCGGTGAAAGCAACTGCTCCCGGCGGCTTTATATTCATCGGAGATGTCCGCAGCTTGCCGTTGCTGGCAGCTTTCCACGCTTCCGTACAACTGTATCAAGCCGAACCTTCTCTCGCGGCCGAACAGTTGCAGCAGCGAGTACAAATGCAAATTTTTCAAGAAACAGAGTTAGTTATTGATCCAGATTTTTTTGGCGCATTAAAGCAGCGATTTCCGCAGATTGACGGCGTAGAGATTCAATTAATTCGCGGTAGTTATCACAATGAGTTAACTGATTTTCGTTACAATGCGATTCTGCATATTGCGTCTGAAACAGCACGCCACAAATCATCGCCAAAAGGGGAGTGCAGGGCCGAAAAACGGCTGGATTGGTTGGAGGAAAATCAGAATCTGACTGTTTCCAAGGTGCAACAAATATTATTGCAAAATCAACTCGATGTTTTAAGAATTGCTAATGTGCCTAATGCGCGGGTAACGGCAGCAGTTAAGGCGGCAGAATTGCTGTCTGTTGTCGATAAATTTCCAACAGCAGGTCAGTTGCAGAAAGCCGTGGAAAAAGTCGAGGATTTAGGAGTAGATCCCGAAGTGTGGTATGGTTTGGAAGTTCCGTATAATGTGAATATTAGTTGGTCTAATTCCGACAGTCAAGGGCGCTACGATGTAGTGTTTGCACGGGGCGAAACTAGAGATTTTGTGACAGAAACCAGAAGCGATAACTTGCGTCCTTGGCGCTCTTATGCTAACAATCCCTTACAAGCTAAAGCAGCGCGTAAATTAGTGCCACAGTTGCAGGCTTATCTAGCAGAAAAACTGCCGGAATATATGGTTCCGTCGGCTTTTGTGGTGCTGGAGTCGCTACCTGTGACGCCTAACGGAAAGGTCGATCGCCTCGCTTTGCCTGCACCGGAGCCGATTAAGTTAGAATGGGCTGGCGGTTATGTTGCGCCTCAGACTTCTATTGAGGAAGTTTTAGTGAAAATTTGGGTTGAGGTTTTGGGGATAAAGCGAGTGGGTATCCGGGACAATTTCTTTGAATTAGGAGGCCATTCGCTGCTGGCGACTCAGCTTGTTTCTAGAGTGCGAGATGCTTTCGCGGTAGAGTTGCCTTTGCGCCGCGTTTTTGAAGCACCGACAATTGCAGAATTATCTAAGATTGTGGAGAATTTAAAAGAGAGCGATGCTAATATTAAAGCTCCTGCTTTAGTGGCGATTTCTCGGGACAGTCGGCGGATGAAGCTATCATCTTTTAATCAAGAAAGTAAATAAAAAGGAGCGCTGTTGAACAGGGTACACTTTCGATAAATATGCAGCAAGAAACAGAAGTTTTCGTCTTCCCGGCATCCTTTGCCCAGCAGCGGCTTTGGTTCCTCAATCAATTAGCACCGGGCAATCCTTTCTACAATGTCTCAGCAGCACTCCGCTTAACAGGTTCCCTCAACTTCAGATCCTTAGAGCAAACCTTCAACGAAATTGTGCAGCGGCACGAAACTTTACGCACCACTTTTACGCTTTTGGAAGGGGAACTCGTACAAATTATTGCTCCCATTTTAACCGTATCCCTCCCCACAATCGACTTACAAAATCTCGCGCCAAATCAGCAGGAAACCGCAGCGCTGCAACTCGCAACCGATGCAGCACAATGCCCTTTCGATTTAGCCGCCGGGCCGTTATTCAAAGTAACGCTCCTAAAACTCAGTGAAACAGAACATATATTGTTGCTGAATTTACATCATATTGTGGCTGATGGTTGGTCGATTGGAGTCCTAATTCGAGAGCTAGGAACGCTCTACACAGCATTTGTAAAAAATGAGCGATCGCACTTACCAGCACTGCCCGTGCAGTACGCCGACTTTGCAGAGTGGCAGCACCAATGGTTGCAGGGCGAAGTATTAGAAACGCAGTTAGCTTATTGGCGGCAGCAGTTAAACGGAATTACCGCACTCAATCTACCAACAGACAGGCAAAGACCAGCCGTTCCATCCTATCGCGGCGCCAAACAATTTATAACACTATCACCTGCTTTGAGCGAGGCGCTAAAGTCATTGAGCCAGCAAGAAAGCGCGACTTTATTTATCACTCTACTAGCCGCTTTTCAAACTTTGCTGTACCGCTATACAGGACAAGTAGATATTGCAGTAGGAACGCCGATCGCCAATCGCAACCAGAGCGAAATAGAAGCATTAATCGGTTTTTTTGTCAACAGTTTGGTGCTGCGTGCAGATTTATCAGGAAACCCAACTTTTCGGGAATTATTGCATCGGGTGAAAAACGTCGCAATGGCAGCCTACGCTCACCAAGATTTGCCCTTCGAGAAGTTGGTTGAGGAAATGCACCCCGATCGCGAGTTGAGCCGCAACCCCCTATTTCAAGTTAGTTTCAGCCTGCAAAACACTCCTGTAGCAGCGCTAGAATTGCCGGGAATCGTTGGAGAGGCGATCGACTTTGACGCGGGAACCGCCAAGCTCGATTTAGAGTGCCACTTGTGGGAAGATGCAGGAAGTATTCAAGGGCAATTTGTCTACAGCACGGACTTATTTGATAGCGCCACAATTGCGCGCATGGCGGGACATTTCCAAACGCTGCTGGAAGCCATTGTTGCCAATCCCAAACAGCACCTCAGCGACTTGGCTTTGCTGACAGCGCCAGAATACCAGCAATTATTAATCGATTGGAATGACACTCAGAGAGATTATCCGCAAAACCAGTGTTTCCATCAGCTATTTGAAGAGCGAGTCGCGCCATCGCCCCATGCTGTAGCCGCCGTCTTTGAAAACCAGCAGTTAACCTACCGCCAACTCAACAGCCGAGCCAACCAACTTGCACATTACTTGCAGCAATTGGGAGCAGCACCAGAAATTTTAGTGGGCCTTTGTGTAGAACGTTCCTTAGATGCGATCGTCGGATTGCTAGGCATTATCAAAGCAGGCGCCGCCTACCTGCCTTTAGATCCAACTTATCCTCAAGAGCGGCTTAACTTCATGTTAGAAGATGCTCAGGTGTCGATTTTGGTAACTCAGCAGCACTTAGCAAAAAAATTGACGCAGCCGGAAAATTACGGAGTTTTTTCAGTAGTGTGTTTGGACTCGGACAGAAAAATTATTGCTCAACAAAGCCCCGAAAATCCAACTACAAATATCCTACCGGAAAACCTTGCCTACGTCATCTACACATCGGGTTCAACCGGAAAACCCAAAGGCGTTTTAATCGAACATCGGGGACTATACAACTTAGCCCTAGCTCAAAAAGAAGCTTTTAACTTAAACTCAAATCACCGCATTTTGCAATTCGCCTCCCTGAGTTTTGATGCCTCAATCTTTGAGATTGTCATGGCCTTGGGAACCGGAGCAACACTTTACTGTGCCAAGAAAGAATCTTTGTTGCCCGGACAAACATTAATCGAATTTTTGCAGGACAATGCTATTACTCACGCTACCTTCCCCCCCTCGCTGCTAGCTGTCCTTCCAAACGCCAAACTTCCCGCACTGCAAACAATCATCTGTGCGGGCGAATCCTGTTCCCCGGATGTTGTTAAACGCTGGGCTTCTGGGCGCAGATTTTTTAACGCTTACGGCCCTACAGAAGCGACAGTCTGGTCAAGTTTGGCCGAAATTGGCGATTCCCTGCGGGATAGCTTCGCTTCACGCAAAAAACCGCCAATCGGCCGCCCAATAGCTAACACTCAACTCTATATTTTAGATAAAAATTTACAGCCTGTACCCGTTGGAATTCCCGGTGAATTGTACATCGGCGGCAGCGGATTGGCGCGAAGCTACCTGAACCGCCCCGAATTAACCGCCCAGCGATTTATTGCTAATCCGTTTAGCCAGAAAGCAGGAGAACGAATTTATAAAACTGGTGACTTAGCTCGCTATTTTCCCGACGGCAATATTGAGTTTTTAGGCCGCACTGACGAACAGGTAAAAATTCGCGGTTATCGAATAGAATTGGGAGAAATTGAAGCGCTGCTGGTTCAGCATCCAGCAGTCAAAGAAACAGCGGCGGTTGCTGTGGATGATTTGTCGGGCAACAAACGCCTAGTTGCTTATGTCGTCCCCAATCACAATCAGACGCTTAATCCCGGGGAAATACGCAACTTACTCAAACAACAACTGCCCAATTACATGATTCCCAGTGCTTTTGTGGCGATGGATTTTCTGCCCCTAACTCCCAATGGCAAAATTGACCGCCTGCGCCTACCTGCACCGGGAACTCTAACTAGCAATTCAATAGATAAAAGCTGCATTGCACCTCGCACACCAACCGAGTCAACCCTCGCCAAAATTTGGGCCACAATCCTCAACGCAGAGTGCGTTGGCATTCGCGACAACTTCTTCGATTTGGGTGGAGATTCCCTGCTGGCAATCCGCCTCATCAATGAGATCAACCAGCAATTTCAGCGCGCGTTGCCGCTGTCTGCTCTTTTTTTAAATCCGACAATTGAAGGTTTAGCCGATTCGCTATCTTCAGAAACAAATTCTCTGGAATGGTCGCCTTTAGTTGCAATTAAGCCTCGCGGTAAAAATCCCCCGTTCTTCTGCGTCCATCCCATCTTTGGCGTCGTATTTCCTTATTGCGAGTTAGCCTTTGGGCTAGGAGAAAATCAACCGTTTTACGGGCTGCAACCAAAGGGGATTGACGGCGAAAGTTCTCCGTTAACTAGCATTGAAGACATGGCGGCTGACTACATCGCAGCCTTGCGTACCGTTCAACCAAAAGGGCCTTATTTTTTAGGAGGCTGGTCTTTTGGAGGTTTGGTTGCTTTTGAGATGGCTCAACAGTTGCTCGCAGCGGGGGATGAAGTGGCTTTACTTGCTGTGCTGGATACTTTAGCGCCGGTTTCTGCTAACAAACCTTCTTTTTGGGACGGCTGCAAGTTTATTCTGACTACTGTTTCGCGCTCTATCTGGCCTTTTGTAGTAGATTATTTTCGCTTGGTGGCTGCTGCGGAAAATGTGCAAGTTGGTGGTATTGCGGCCAGGTTTCCTAAATTAAATAAAATGCTTAATTTGGCAGCTAATTTTTTGCATCGCTGGAATTGGAAACAGGCTGTTATGGTTAGCATCTTATCTCAAGAGTCAAAAAAACCCAACTGGCGCGAGCTGGCAATTCCTTCGATGTTTACTGTATTTCAGGCTAACAGTCAAGCAACTATCAGCTATGTACCGAAAATTTATCCGCAGCGAATTACTCTGTTTAGATCGGAGGAACAGCTAAGCATGAGTCATCAAGATCCGACTCTTGGGTGGAGCGAATTAACGGCGGAAAAAGTAGAGGTGATTAGAGTTCCTGGGAATCACCTTACTATGTTGAGAAAGCCCAATGTTGAAGTGCTGGCTCAACAGCTAAAGCATTGCTTGGATCGGGAATTAAGTGATTGATTTACCCGGGTTAGTGTGCGTCGAAATCGGGTTCGAGCGGGGAAATTATGATTAGTGATGAAGAAGTGGGCAATCTCATATCCGGTAATATCACCTTGATCGTGTTTGTAGTGAGGAGGTAAAAAAAGTGTGAGCACCAGAAGCAAACTTTGTGCAACTAGAAATCCTATCAAATCTGTTAGAATCGGAATTATTCCCCCTATTCTCGACCTCTGCGTGAATCCGCGTCAATCCATTGTCATCTGCGGTTTACATTCTCTTTTTTTAACCGCAGATGAGGGCAGATAAACACAGATTGACGCAGATGAATTCTCTCAATTCCGGTTGCACTATCCGTGATTGTTGACTGTTGACTGTTGACTGTTGACTGCGATCAAACCCACATTCCGCACCCACAACTGTCACAAGGATGGCTGTGGCTACCAAAGCGGTGGATTAGCTGAGCAACTCGCCATTTACTTAAGCAATAATACTTAAGTCAGAAAGGTAGTTAGGAGAGAGTGCGCTGTCATTATCATTAATGCTTTTAATTGACAATAAACAGACGCAACAAACAAAAACTGCCTGAAAAAGTTGCAGCACTGATGTCAATTATGAAAGGAAAATTGGCTCAGACGATTCTGAGATCAACTTTATCTAGCACTCGACCTAATCGGAGAGTAGAAAGAGAGAAGTTTGTTGAGCTGCCCAGCGAGCAAAGGAAGCTTGCAGTTGAGCGTTCAGTTCGTTAAATGAAGTTATGAGCGATAAATATCCTCAATTTAGTTTTTAATATCAACTTCAAGAATGTGTTCCTGGGATGGTGGTTGGTCAGATCTCCCAGGTCCCCTTTGAATGAGGCGAATTCTAGAGCGTCCTGCTCTTAGAGCTTGAATATAGATTAGCTCATCTACACTAGCACCCATAATTTGCTGGGCAGCCTCACCAGGTTGTGGACTCCCGCCTCGCCCAGTGGACACCTCGATTAAACCACTGTTTTCAATAACCTCGTGAGTCCAGGCATAACCGGCCGCTCCTAGTCCTGGTAATCTCACGGTGTTCATGTCGCCAACTCTGAGAGTAATTCTTTTTGGTATTTCCATAGGAACCTGCTTAGTGGATGTCTGAAAAGTAAGAAAGCTTATGTAACGGTTATCCTATCATTAGAAATAACACTTCAGTATGACAGAGTTACGAGAGCCATGAATCGAGCGTACCACACAATCTGACTTGTGAGCAATGGGAAGTATTATCACAACTAATCCCTGCTCCAAAAACAGGTGGTCGAAAACGTAGCGTTGATATGCAGACTGGAGGTTTAAAGCCCACATTCCGCACCCTCAACTGTCACACGGGCTGCTGAGGCTGAACGGAAAAAACTAATGATTTTTCAGGGAGTGCTTGTTTTTTCTCCCTAGTTATTGTCAATTAACAGAAATTAATGACAAGTTGAGTTCATCCTGAGCCTGACAGCTAATTCGACTTAAGTATTAGTGCTTAGTCTCACCTAGGTTGAGCAAGCTTACTACCACCAAGAACACCAAAATCCCCCGTGTGACAGTTGAGGGTGCGGAATGTGGGATCAAATTCCTCAATCTAAAATTTAAAATCTAAAATTGCCCAATGGATTGCGCGATGCTGAAGATGATAGCAGCCAAACCTGCTGCGATCGGAATTGTCACCAGCCAAGCCGAACCAATGGACAGCAAAGTTTGCAAGCGTACTGATTTCCAAGCTTTGATCAGCCCGACTCCGACAACTGCACCGACTAAAGCGTGGGATGTGGAAACTGGCAAACCGAAGCGGGATGCTAGCAAAACTGTGGTGGCTGTGGCTAATTCCGCGCAAAATCCGCCGCTTGGTTGCAGTTCGATGATTTTTTCGCCGACTGTGGCAATTACATTTTTGCCCCAGATGGCTAAACCGATGACTATTCCTGCGCCTCCGACGACTAAAATCCACAGGGGAACGCTGAAATCTTCTGAGGGAAAGGAACCTGTGCGCCGGATGTAGGCGATCGCAGCTAGGGGAGCAACGGCATTTCCTACGTCGTTGGAACCGTGGGAAAATGCTACAAAACAGGCGCTCAAGACTTGAAATCTCGCCATTTGTTGCTCGATGAGAGAGTGACGGAGTGTAGGAGTGGGGGAGGAGTTTGTACTTCTTCCTTCTTCCTTCTTCCTTCTTTCTTCTTCCTTCTCAACTGATTCTAATTTTTTCCAGCTATTGAGTGTGAGGCCGATCGCCCCAATACTCCCGATGCCAATGACAACATCGTGAATGGGAAGATTCCAGCCAAATCGATCGTGCGCTAGGGCGATCGCCCCTGTCTGCACCAAAGCAACATCCACAACAGACGGCAGTACAATTATCCCAAATACGCTCAGCATTGCTGCACTCAGCCAAGGTATCCACTCGCGCATTTGAGATAGAGGATCTGGCCGATCGAGAATCGAATACTTCACCACACTGTAAAACAGCGCGGCTAAAGCACCGCTAGCAACAGGTGTCGCCACCCAAGTTAGGGAGATGGTGCCGATGGTTCGCCAATCAACTGCATTAATTCCGGCTGCAACACAGCTAAAACCCGCGATCGCGCCCACCACTGCATGGGATGAAGAAACTGGCAAACCTCGACTGGTAGCGATTTGCAGCCAGATCCCGCAAGCTATCAGCACTGACACCATCCCGATTAAAAATACTTGCGGTTGGGCAGCGAACACTTGTGCATTCACAACTCCTGTTGCCAGAGTTTCGGAAACGCCTTGCCCGAACAGCACTGCGCCGGAAAACTCCAGTATGCCTGCAACAATTATTGCCTGCCGCAGCGTTAGCGCCTTCGAGCCTACGGATGTCCCCATCGAGTTAGCGACATCGTTTGCCCCCAAGTTGGCGGCGACGTAGAAGGCGAGTGCAGCCATTGCCCCCAGTTGCAGAAATACGACCTCAGAGGTATTTAACATAGAATTTTTTTGACATAAAACGGGCATTTCGATATATGATAAGGGATTGTGAGTTTTGGTAAATCCCATGAAAGGCGCAGAAATAATCCGTTCTATCGAAACGGAAGAAATAAATAGAGTCAAGCAAGAACTTAATAAACAACTCCCGGAAATTTACGTGGGCGACACAGTGCGAGTCGGCGTGAAAATTAGAGAGGGTAACAAAGAACGGGTTCAGCCCTACGAAGGGACTGTGATTGCCATGCGTAACGGCGGGATTAATGAAACAATCACCGTCCGCCGCGTGTTTCAGGGCGTCGGAGTGGAACGGGTGTTTTTGATTCACTCGCCCCGCATCGCCACGATCCAAGTGATGCGCCGCGGGAAAGTCCGCAGAGCAAAACTTTACTACCTGCGCGATCGGGTGGGCAAAGCTACTCGCGTCAAACAGCGGTTCGATCGCTCCCTGTAGGAATGCACCCAGCTTCCCCTTGGTTCATGGTTCATGGGAAATTGAGAAATTTCAAAAAAAAGTTTCCCATTTAAGAGCGCACTGTGTTAAAATAGAAATCTAGAGGTTAAGCGAATTTCAGCAACCTCACCTGTGCGCTCTTAGTTCAGTTGGTAGAACGCAGGTCTCCAAAACCTGATGTCGGGGGTTCAAGTCCTCCAGGGCGCGCTGAATCACCAAACTTTAAATTCTGCCCGAAAGCGCCCGGATTATTGGCTGGCAACAGTCAAAACCGCAAACTTTCGGGTAGAATTAATTTTTGTGGGCGGTTCGCAAAAAATGCCATCAACAAATGCTCGGTGTCGCTTCTCGATCGTCGGTTTCGGCGATCGGCAGTTACACAGTTGATAGGTTGGGCTTGTAAAAAAGTCGTGGCTTTAGATTTGAGATTTGGGACTTGGGCGTAAGTGGTTAGTGTCACAAAATCTGAGAGCCACGGGCCACTCACACCATCTAAAATCTAAAATCTAAAATCTAAAATCGCAAGGAGGATTGAATCGTGGCGAAAAAAGACCAAGCTCAAGAAACTCAAGAAATAACGGCGCCTGGGTTTAATCCTGCGGGTTTTTTAAAGGAAACTAGAGAAGAACTCGACAAAGTGGTTTGGCCGAGTCGGCAGCAGTTAATCAGCGAGTCTTTGGCCGTGCTTTTGATGGTAATCCTCTCAGCAAGCCTGATCTATTTGGTGGATAATTTCTTTAACTGGGGCGCGGGAAAGGTGTTTGGGCCATGACTTTTGCATCAGAAGAATCTGAGTATTCCACAGAAGCGACGGCACAGGCAGCATCGCCAGAGGTGCCGGAGATTGATGCTCGCTGGTATGCTGTTCAAGTTGCCTCTGGCTGCGAAAAGCGCGTGAAGGCAAACTTGCAGCAGCGGATTCAAACTTTGGATGTTGCCGATCGCATCGTTCAAGTAGAAATTCCGCAAACTCCGGCAATCAAAGTCGGCAAAGACGGTTCCAGGCGGCAGTCAGATGAAAAAATCTTTCCCGGCTACGTACTCATCCGTATGTTTATGGACGAGGATACGTGGCAGGTGATCAAGAATACCCCGAATGTAATTAATTTTGTCGGGGCAGAGCAGAAACGCCGCTACGGGCGCGGCAGGGGTCACGTCAAACCGCTACCTCTGAGTCATTCAGAAGTAGAACGGATCTTCAGAAACGCTCAGGAATCAGAACCGGTTGTCAAAGTATCGATGTCTACTGGAGACCACGTTGTGGTACTTTCCGGGCCGTTTAAGGATTTTGAAGGTGATGTGATTGAAGTTAGCCCGGAACGAAACAAGCTCAAAGTTTTACTCTCGATTTTTGGGCGCGATACGCCTGTAGAATTGGAGTTCAATCAGGTTCAGAAACAGAACTAACTAATGGCAAAGAAAGTTGTTGCAGTAATTAAGTTGGCGATTACGGCGGGAAAAGCCAACCCAGCTCCTCCGATCGGCCCAGCCCTGGGTCAGCACGGCGTCAATATTATGATGTTTTGCAAGGAGTACAATGCTAGAACCGCAGACCAAGCAGGTCTGGTGGTTCCGGTAGAAATTTCGGTTTTTGAAGACCGCAGTTTTACGTTTATTCTCAAAACCCCGCCGGCGTCGGTTTTGATTCAAAAAGCTGCTGGCATTGCTAAAGGTTCGGGAGAACCTAACCGCAAGCAAGTAGGGACGATTACACAGGCTCAGTTGCGAGAAATCGCTGAAACCAAAATGCCTGACCTCAATGCTAATGATGTTGAGGCTGCTATGAAAATTGTGGCAGGAACGGCTAAAAATATGGGCGTGGCGATCGCGGATTGAAGGAAGAAGGAAGAAGGAAGAAGGAAGAAGGAAGAGTTTTCCTAGTCCAAGTTCCAAATTGCTAATCCAAAATTCCTGATTTTGAAGCTAAAATCTTCAAGCTCCAATCGCAAATCCTAAGTCGGTTCAGGGGGAGAAGCAAAGCTTCGCTAGTAACCGAAAACGGGTAGATTTTAAGATTGTCCCATAGGTTCAATCTAAAATCTAAAATCTAAAATCTAAAATCGACTGACCCCAGGAGATAACAATGGCAAAGAAAGTATCCCGAAGACTGCAAGAACTTCAAAAGAAAGTTGAAGACAGACCTTATCTACCGCTGGAAGCTCTGCAACTTTTGAAAGAAACAGCAACCGCTAAGTTTGGCGAAGCTGCTGAAGCTCACATCCGTTTGGGAATTGACCCGAAATATACTGACCAACAGTTGCGGACAACTGTATCGCTACCAAAAGGAACTGGTCAAGTAGTCAGAATTGCGGTGATTGCTAAGGGCGAAAAAGTTAAAGAAGCTCTAAATGCCGGCGCGGATATTGCTGGTTCGGAAGAGTTGATCGATGAAATTCAAAAGGGCATGATGGACTTTGATTGCCTGATTGCTACCCCAGACGTGATGCCGTTGGTGGCAAAATTGGGTCGGTTGTTGGGCCCGCGCGGTTTGATGCCTTCTCCGAAAGGTGGCACGGTGACGACTGACATTGCTCAGGCGATCAACGAGTTTAAAGGTGGTAAACTAGAATTCCGTGCCGATCGAACTGGCATCGTTCATGTTATGTTTGGCAAGGCAGCTTTCTCAGCGGAAGATTTGCTCGTCAACCTTCATGCTTTGCAAGAAACTGTTGACCGCAACCGTCCTTCTGGTGCTAAAGGTCGCTACTGGCGCAGTCTGTACGTATCCGCAACAATGGGCCCGTCGATCGAAGTCGATATCAGTGCTCTGCGCGATACCAAACTTGATGCTGCCTAGTACAGAATTAAGCAGAAGGCAGAAGGTAAAAGACAGCTTCGGCTGTCTGTGTAAATCTCTCACAAGACTTACGCCAGACCCTTGCTAATCTCTGCCTTCTGATGATAGCCTAATCAAAAATCAATAAGCTGAAGACCGCAGGTGCCGACCGCTTAATTTCCTGCCGAGGCTGAAGAAATAAAAACTCAAGACTCAAAGATTAGAAATTTTCTATTTTTAATTCTGACTTGTTAATTTTTAATTCTCTGCCCCGGCTCTAAGGTCGGGGTTTTTGGTGGGCAGTTTTCGATCCTAAAAGGAGGTGAAATAAGTATGGGCAAAACTTTAGCAGTAAAAAATGAGATTATTGCAGACCTCAAGCAAACCTTGAGCGAATCTCAACTGGCGATCGTAATTGACTACACGGGCTTAACTGTTGCTGAAATTACAGATTTGCGTCGGCGTTTGCGTCCGAAAGGCAGCAGTTGCCAAGTGGCAAAAAACACGCTGATGCGAATTGCGGTTGAAGGCAACGAAACCTGGCAGCCGATACAGGAATTGCTGACCGGTACGTCGGCGTTTCTGTTCGTGCAAGAAGATATTGGCGGCGCGATTAAAGCTTACCAAGAATTCCAAAAAGTCTCTAAGAAGACTGAACTTCGCGGCGGCGTGATGGAAGGACGGGTACTGAAAGAAGCTGATGTTAAAGCATTAGCCGATCTGCCGTCGAAAGAACAACTCATGGCTCAAATTGCTGGCGCTATCAACGGTGTCGCAACCAAGTTGGCTGTGGGTATCAATCAAGTTCCTACTTCGATCGCTCGCGGTCTTAAAGCTTATGCTGAAAAAGACGGCGATTCAGCAGCAGTAGAAGCAGAAGCACCAGCAGAAGCTCAAGCAGAAGCACCAGCACAACCTGAAGCAGAAGCACCAGCAGAAGCTCAAGCAGAAGCACCAGCACAACCTGAAGCAGAAGCACCAGCACAACCTGAAGCAGAAGCTGAAAGCACATCTGCGTAAGTCATTAGTAATTAGTCACGAGTCAAGAGTCGTTAGTTTTGAGAAACAAACTCATGACTGGAGACGAGAAACTCATAATTAATGAGTAATCCACAATCCACAATCCACAATCTACAATCGAACTAGGAGTTCAAAAAATGTCTACTGCAACTGATGAAATCTTGGACAAACTTAAGTCTTTGACTTTGCTCGAAGCATCTGAATTGGTCAAGCAAATTGAAGAAGCTTTCGGCGTCAGCGCTGCTGCTCCTGTAGGCGGCATGATGATGATGCCCGGTATGGGTGGTGGAGCGGCTCCTGAACCAGTAGAAGAGCAAACCGAGTTTACTGTCATGCTCGAAGAAGTTCCTGCTGACAAGAAAATCGCCATTCTGAAGGAAGTCCGCGCAATTACCGGTCTGGGTCTGAAGGAAGCAAAAGACTTGGTAGAAGCCGCACCGAAGGCAGTTAAGGAAGCTATTGCTAAGGAAGCTGCTGAAGAAATGAAGAAACAGCTTGAAGCTGTGGGCGCAAAGATTTCTATCAAGTAGTCAGAGAATGTAGTTGATATCAATTCCGGTGACACCGGAATGATGGTTAACTGTTGACTGTTGACTTTTGACTGTTGACTGTTAAGTGTTAACTATTCCCTAAAATTAATCGCGCGATAGTTACATCTCTCGCGCGATTAATTATTTTTGGGGTAGGGAAACGGCATTGCCGTGTCCTCTTAGATTTTAGAGGCGGCTTCCATTTGCCGCACGACTGTTAAAGCAGAATAGGAAACGCCGGCAGTTCCTTCTCCGGGATGGGTGGAGTCACCGACTAACCAAAGGTTTTTAATTGGTGTCCGATTGGCAAAGCCGAAGGGCCCGAAGGTTGGTATTCGCTGGCCGATGCCACCTACAACGCCTCTATCTCTCGCTGTGTAGCGGGCAAAGGTGCGGGGTGTGGCGGCTTCTTGGTGTACGATCGACTCTGGCGTCAAATTGAAATATTCGCTCAAACGGGCGATCGCCCCTGCGGTATATTTTTCCTTCAATCCTTCATAATCAACCGAATTCCACCACATTCGAGTATCAGTAAATGACGAAGCGATAATTGTCGCCATTCCCTTCGGTGCTCGGCCATCTCCCGGATGGCTGACTGAAACAAATAATGAATTATTCTCCCCAATCTCGCCGTCGTAATCGTAGAGAAACTGAAGGTGCGGCGGACAATTGGCAGGAATTGCGCTTTCATGCACTCCCAAATATATCACGAAAGCACCGGATGCGGGCGGCAATTTATCGACTCGATATTTGTAGCCTGCCATTTGATTTGGGAGTTGGTTTTTTGTCTCTGAACTCTCTGATTTAACGGATAAATTATCAGTTAAATTATCAGTTAAATTTCCGACACTCGGCTCGCTTGACAACAATTTTACTAAATTTTGCGCGGTCACGTTGGCAACAATGCGATCGGCTGTTTCTGTCCAAACTTCGTCGGTTTTTTGATTGCGAATCACTGTACCGGTGGCTTTGCCGTTGGCGGTGACAATACTTTCAACTGTGTGCCGCAATAAGACTTGACCTCCGTAGAGTTCGATCGCCTCTACAAGTCGATCGCTCAACACCTGCATACTTCCTTTTAGATGATACAATCCCTGCGGCTCTTGCGAAACTCCTAAAGCCGTCGCCGCGTAAAGTAGCGCCGTTTCTTCCGTATCAACTTGAGAATACAATTTTAACTGCAAATCCAGAAAAGTTCTCAAGCGCAAATTGTCGCCCAACCCACAAAGCCGCAAAGCATCTCCCACTGTCATAAAAGTGAAAGGCAAAGTAATTAGAGTATCGGGGCGAACTGCTTGAATTAATTGCCAGAAATCCCATAAGTTTCTGGGTGGTAAAACTGGATCGCGCCCTTGAAATTTCCAGCTAGCTTTGAACAATGCAGACAATAATTGCCAAAAAGGTTCGCTTCCAGGAAACTGGCGCTGCCTTTCTTGCTGCCACTTTTGCGGATCTCGCCACACGCTAATCGGTGCGGTTTCTCCCGGCAAAAACACCGCACAAGCGGGATCGCAGGGTGTCGCGGCGGGAAGTTCTATGTCTAATTCTGAGAAAATTCGGTGGTGAATGCCTCCGGGTTCCAATCCTGCAACCTGCGTGGCGCCGACATCGAAGGTAAAGCCTTTGCGTTTGAAGGTGGAAGCGCATCCTCCGGGGACGATCGCCTGGTCTAAGACTAGCACTTTGTATCCTCTGCGGGCTAGCAGGGCTGCTGCTGTCAGCCCGCCGATTCCGCCTCCAATTACCGTGACGCGGCCCTTAGTGTCTGCTGGATTGGATTTGCCTAAAGGGGTGCGATCGCCTGTCATAAATTTATTTATTGTAATATTTCTTAATAGTATGCTCATATTTTGCAATAAAAAGCTCTTGTAGCGACAGGTTGAAATCTATCGCTACAAGAGGAAGGAGGCCGAGTTGACAGGACATTTCAGGGGTAAGGTGCAGCCGGATCGTCCAAAGCAACCCGAGTTTTTGCCGTAGCCGATTGGAGAATCAGGGACGCCGCCACTTGTTGAGATAAGCTTCGCCAATCCCCGCGACAGCCTGCATTTGAGCTAGCTGTTCCCGTAAAGCTTTGATGGTTCTTAGCTGTTCTTGAGACTGTTGCTGCAAAGCGTCGTAATTTCGCTGTATCGCCGCACTCTGGCCCAATTCATTTTCCAGATATTGCAACTTGGTCAATTTAACTTGGAGGTCGCCGATCGCACTTGACTTTTCTGCTAACTCGTGCTGCAAAGATTCGTAACTCGACTTCGACACGGTTTCCTGGAATTGGCTTTCGAGATTTTGCTTTTCGGTGGCGAATTGCTGCTGCAAAGATTCCAGAGCACTGGATTTTTCGGCCAGTTGCTGCTGCAAAGATTCCAGAGCACTGGATTTTTCGGCTAGCTGTTGCTGAAACTCGTGTTCCCGGTGTTCTCTTTCGGCTAATTGCTGCTGCAAAGATTCCAGAACACTGGATTTTTCGGCTAGCTGTTGCTGAAACTCGTGTTCCCGGTGTTCTCTTTCGGCTAGCTGCTGCTGCAAAGATTCCAGAACACTGGATTTTTCGGCTAGTTGCTGCTGAAACTCGTGTTCTCGGTGTTCCCTTTCGGCGACTTGCTGCTGCAAAGATTCCAGAGCACTGGATTTTTCGGCTAGTTGCTGCTGAAACTCGTGTTCTCGGTCTTCTCTTTCGGCTAATTGCTGCTGCACAGATTCCAGAGCACTGGATTTTTCTGCTAGCTGTTGCTGAAACTCGTGTTCTCGGTGTTCTCTTTCGGCGACTTGCTGCTGCAAAGATTCCAGAGCACTGGATTTTTCGGCTAGCTGTTGCTGAAACTCGTGTTCCCGGTGTTCTTTTTCGGCTAGCTGCTGCTGCAAAGATTCGATCGAACTTTCGCGTTCACTCAACTGCTGCTGTAAACTTTCGTAACTTGACTTGGCTACTGTTTCCTGCAATTGG
>NZ_JAUBRO010000014.1:31051-49410 GCF_036701945.1 Microcoleus sp. MON1_C1
CGGTAGCTAATTGCTGCTGCAAAGAAGCGATCGAACTTTCGCGTTCACTCAACTGCTGCTGTAAACTTTCGTAACTTGACTTGGCTACTGTTTCCTGCAATTGGCTTTCGAGATTTTGCTTTTCGGTAGCTAATTGCTGCTGCAAAGAAGCGATCGAACTTTCGCGTTCACTCAACTGCTGCTGTAAACTTTCGTAACTTTCTTGCAGCGGATTTGGCTTTACACTCACCGAGTCCGATAGAGTTTCTGCCGTTACAGCGTCATTAATTTCGCTTTCTTCGGCTGTTTCCCCTTGCAAGTCGGGGGTCTCTACCTGCGTTTCTTCACCTTTTTTCCAAGTGACAGTAACTTCCGTCTTGTCCTTAGAAATATCCAGAGCGCCTTGTGCCAAGCGTTCTAGGAGTTCCGACCTTGATATTCCTAGCTTTCGAGCGATCACGTTTAATCGATCGGCACTAGAAGAAGTCAGCGAAAGTCCGACTTTGACTTTACTCTCTGAATTGGAACTAACTACATTGCGATTTTTTTTGACCATTGGCATTTTCCTCATGCCAACCTACACTTATTAGTGTAGTGGCTGAAGCTTCTATTAAAATTAATTCTTGTTACTTACCAATTGTGCCAGCTTCCGTTCCCAATTGAACAAAAATCCTTGAATATACTCTTGCGTCCATTCCTCGCCGTAGAACCACTTAAACATTCCCTCGGCCGAGTTTTTTTAGGCACGATACCGCAGATAGCACAGTTGAGCTTGTCAGATACTATCTAACTTTGTGCCCGATGTCACCGATTCGGCGCGATCGACCAAATCCAAATCACCCGCCACATAGTCTTTGAACGCTGCAAAAACGCGAGTTTCCACAACTTCCGTTTCCTTGGCGCGAGTGCACAGAAACGGCCACGAGAAAAACTGCTTCGCTTCCTCTGGAAAGCCGCCACCCCAGGGAAGGTGCGGTTGATGAGCTTGAAAAATATGTTTGATGCCCAGTACACTTAGCCTGGTAGTGAGCGTCGCCGCCAAACAGAGGCTGCATATCCAAAGTAATTAAATGGCAACCCGGCAGCGTTACCAAATCCGCGCCAAAAAACGGCAAATCAAAGTTAAGATGCGGGAATATCACAAAATTGAGAACTTGCAAGCTGCCGTCTTAACGTGAGCCACCCCAAACTGCTGCAAATTCGGGGATGCAAAAGCCTAACTGGTAGTTACGATTTCCTGAGTTTGTTTTTTTCCTTTCCCGACTGTAGCTTCCTTGAGCTCAAACCCTTGTGGAATCGGGTAATACTGTAAGTCTAACCAATTTTTAATTTTAGCGATCGCCGCATCTAAAAAAGGCTGAGCAAGAATGATATCAACCTGTAGATTAGAGATTTTACCTCCTAAATCTACAGGTTGATAGTAAAAAATCAAGTTTTTTTCTTGTCTCTTTGAGATTTGAGATTTGAGATTTTACCTACTCAATCGAGAGGTTTGTAGTCATGACTAAATTTATTACGGCGAACTTGTTTTTTTGAGAAATATATGTAAACTTAGTGGTCATCGCGAGTTCGCGGTTACAGCTAAAGGCACAGCATCTTCAAACAAAAATTTCTCAACAAATTTCTCAGCCCTTTCGTGACCGAAATAACTGCTAAACAATCCCGAAGCCTGCTCTCTGTCTGCACTGTATCCGTAACATTGATAAATTGGGGATGGGCAGCGCGATCCGGCTAATCTAGGGGCGGGTTTAAGAGTTTAAGAGCAGCTACCAATGTCTGCTCGATCTTGTAAGCCCTTGTTTTACAGCGAAGCTTCCAAAGTCGCACCTGCAACCCGATGATCTCGATCTTTTGCCAAATAGCTCACAGCAGCGCGAGCTTGAGGATTGTCAAATTTGCTCAGCGCGCGAGCAACTCGCAGCCGAATTCCCCAGTAATCCGCGCTCACAAGAGGTAATAATTGCTGCAAAGCCTCTTCTTGCTTCTGAGTATTGGCCAGCAGACCAAATCCGTCAATTGCTACTTCCTGAACTGGTACATCTTCGCCGCGAAGACCGATCGCACAAATTTCAAATATTGCATCAGGACACTGCATTTCGTACAGCGGAGCCATGATACTGCGGCGGACGAGCCAATTGTCATCGCGGCGAAAAGCTTCGACTAAATGAGAAATTGCCTCGGTTCCGAACCTTGACAAAGAGTTAGCGGCTTCTGCTCGCACGTTCGGATCGCGATCGAACTGCATCATTTTTAACAGCGCCGCAAAAGCTTCCGCAGTTTGAATCTGCCGCAATCCCATCGCCACGAACGATCGCACCATAAACTCGCGATCGTCCACTTTGCTCAGCAACATCGGTAGCGCCACCGCAGAATCGCACTTTCTCAGAGCCGTTACCCCCCGCAGCCTGTCTTGAGAATCCGAACTTTGCAGCGCTGCTTGGATTTCGCTAATTTTCATAAGCCAATTATATATTTTTGTTACTTTTCTTTACAATTTTAGCAATTATTCCCGGAGTTTGGGCAGATTTAAAAAAAATTCACTGCTGAATCAGAAATTTTGTGGGTATTTAAGCGAGCTTTTGTATTAGTAATGAAGGCAATCAGTACCCTATTTATTTGAGTAGGCGGAGGCATCCTTTATTTTTTTAAATAGGTTTTAACAGCCGATTTTTTACAAGCAGCGGCTTGGGCGGAGTGCAGAATAGAATCATTTTTAACCCCATTTTTCAAAGATAAAAGTGCCATTAAAAAACCTAATTATCCCGCGCATAAAATCCTAAATGATTGGAAACTGGACGTTCTTGCATGGGAATTTTATTCTGAATCGGAGCATTCAACAGTTTCGCTCCTGACGGCGATGCTACTGCAAAACTTACCGACCCGCCGCCATCTAAATTTAGCACTGTCTCGGCTCCCAACTGCATCGAAATATCAGTTATTTCGCTCAATTTCAGCCCTTCACTGTAAAGCCTCTGCTTGCCGTCTACCAGAATTAACCACAACTTGTCGCCTGTTTTGTCGATCGCCGCAACGGCACGGGGATAGGGTTTATCCTGTTTGCGTTCTTCCTGACTTTGTGCTAGGGGTTGACCATTTTTCACCAGCAAAGTATCTCCGGCAACTGCATAGGCTGTTCCCGCAGGACAAGTGCCGTTTTCGATTATTTGAGCACGGTTTTTGGCATCAAAACAAAGGGCGGGAAAGCCTGGATCTGGTTGAGAATAAGCTTGGCTTTTGGCAATGGCGTGTCCGACATTATTTACTCGATCGCCACTGCGGGGATAGTAATCCCAAGGTGTTTTCTCGATGCAGGGATAAAAAAAATTGCCGTTGACTGCTAATTGCAATTTAAATTCTTTCAGGAATTCAGTAGCGGTGCGGGCATTGGTTTCTGTTAAATCGGGTGTTGGGTTTCCGGGAGTGACAAAAATTCCTATTCCCGGCGCTTTTAGGTCGATGCTAACAATGTGAATTAGGGTGGGACGCGGATTAGTCCGAAATTCCCTGCGGTAGTCTATTCCTTGAAAGAGCGATCGGGCTTCGTTGGTTTGTTCGGGACGCAAAAAGTAGGGAATGTTGTAGAGTAGTATTGGTGCGAGCAATATTCCGAGACCGAGAATATGCCAAATTTGTTTGAGAGTGGGTCGATCAGTCATACCATTTTAGATTTGAGATGGGGGACGGGAACACTGACAGATTTATTATATATTTTCCAGCATCCTGTACTAATATGAAGTATTCGGATTCCAATAATTTTAGCAATCAAATTTTACGAAATCGATCGTTCCAAGGACAAGTTCTTAACGGTGCTGATTTCAGCGGTGCGGATGTTCGAGGCTGCAATTTTAGAAATGCTCAGTTAGCGGGTGCGAATTTTCTAGGTGCAAAAATCGGGCTTTCTCGGCGACAGATTGCTGTTTTGAGTGCTGGGGCGATCGCGATTTGTTTGGTTGTGGGCGATGTTCTGACTCGACTGATTTTGGGAGTTCAAGGACAAATATCGGACTCTCGCAGTTGGCCTTTTGTTCTGTTGCTGTACGGGGTTTTGAGCGCTGCTGGTTTCGCTTCGGCGATCGCCAGCAAACAGCCAAAAACCTCAGCGGGTAGATTGGCACGAACCATTTCTGCTATTCTATCAGGAGCTTTGTTGGGATTTTTCTATGCTGGCACTGCAACTAATAATAATTCCCAGGCTGCTCTTGCTGGAATGGCGCTCGGCGGGGTGTTAATGTTTTTTGTGAGTTCCCGGATTCGCGGCCAATTTGCACAGGTGGCGATCGCATCGGCAGGAAGTGTGGCGACTTACGCAGCGGCTTTTTTGTTCAGTGCAACGGCGAGCGCTTTTCTGAGCACTCAAAACCTGTTTTGCGGTATGTGTTTCGGTTTGCTGTCGCTGCTATATCTTTGGTTTGCGTTTGTGTCTTTCTCGGCTATTGTTCGAGAGATTGGAAATGCTGAGGGTACTTCGTTCACAGGGGCAAATCTCGCTGATGCTAAGTTCGATAGAAATTACCTCTATCTAAAATCTAAAATTTAAAATCTAAAATTACCTGACTGATATTCAAACAGCAATTAATCCAGCAGAAAGCGACGCTTTGCTGCAAACGGTGAGGGAGCAAATGGCCCTCGCAACTTTCAATCCCAACGACAGCGAACTGCTCAAAAAGAGGGTCGAATGTATGGGAGATTCGCAGGGAATGGTGAGGCTGAGTTTAGCCAAAACTCTCGGCTCAATTGGCAAACCTGCAACTCCTTTTTTGCTGGTAGCTCTAGCACATCACCCCAACCCTGTCGTGCGTAGAGCCTCTGCTAAAACGCTGACTCTGATTTGCGAGGATCTCGCCCCAACCACGCTGCTAGAAGCTTTTTTACACGATGAGGATCAAGTCGGGAGAGGAAGAGTGGGATTAAAGACAAAGCCTGCGGTTTCCAACCGCGCCTACACAGACAAAACCCACTTGGAGTGCGTTAAAGAATTTTTACTCGATCGGGCCTTGACATTTTCCTCTCAAAATGAGAGTATAAGCAGAGTAGCCAAGCAAAGTCAAGCGAAAAACGAACGTAAACAAAAGGAAACAAAGGGAAACAAAGGGAAAGTTATGCACAAGAAAATAACAAATAAAAGAAAAACTCATGCACTTAATCTCGATCCGCAACCTCCGTAAAGATGCTGCCCAGTATCCCGATGTCAAAAATCAAATTGATAGCTGGAACGCAACTGTCAAGCAAGCAGAATGGCAGAATTTGGAGGATGTTCGCAAGATTTACCGGGATGCCGAAGCCGTAGGAAACTTCACCGTCTTTAATATCAAAGGCAACGAATATCGCCTGATTGTCGGCATCAACTACGAGGAGCAAACTATTTTCTACAAATATTTCCTAACCCACGCTGAATACGACAAAGACAAATGGAAAAATGATACTTACTTTTGATGGAGCCAGTTATAGCAAATTGCTTGCAGAAATTGCTCCTAGGGCGATCGAAACCGAAGAGGAATACGATCGCCTCCTGGCTGTGGCAGAACGGCTAACGTTCGCTAAAAACCTCACTCCAGAGGAGAGAGCTTTATACAAGTTGTTAGTCACGCTGATTGAAGTTTATGAGACGGAAAATTATCCGATCGACAAATCGGAGCCTCATGAAATTTTGCAACACATCATGGAATCCAGCGGCACCCGTCAAGCGGACTTGGTAGGTATCATTGGATCGAGCGGTGTGGTGTCTGAGGTTGTGAATGGGAAAAGAGCGATTAGCAAGGCACAAGCTAAGGCACTAGGCGATTATTTTAAAATCTCACCTAGCTTGTTCATTTAATTTGGAAATTGGGCATGGGAAATTGGGCATTGGGAATAGGGCATTGGTTATTTGTGATTAGAAAAACTACTAACCAGTAACCACTAACTATTACCCATGCCCGATGCCCGATGCCCATGCCAGAGGCATCTGACCCTTGGGCGTTGCTGAATTAAGGTATGATTAGTTCAAAGATAAATTTGGAAAAAACAATTAAGTGACGCTCCTAGACCATATCGCTGGCGATTGGTGTAGGAGCGGCACTATGGTTTTCTACTATTGGCATTATATGGGGGCGTTTATTGTCGGCGGATCGCCCTAAATTACACTCCAACATTGAAAAGCGAGATCCCTTGGTTTTTCTAAAAGAATTCAAGGGATCTCGCTCTAATCAAAGTATTTATCTCATATCAGAGATTTTTTTTGCAAGCTGTTTTTTTGCCTAAACAGCTTGTTTAACGGAGAGGGAGGGATTCGAACCCTCGTTAAGTTGCCCTAAACACACTTTCCAGGCGTGCGCCTTCAACCGCTCGGCCACCTCTCCAGGGCTAAATTCATTCATTTAGCCACAGCTAAACTATATTAGCAGAACAAATCTGATTTGGGAAGGGGTAACGACATAAATTTGCTGTTTAATATGGGTAGGGTGTGAAACGGGCAGGCTTGGGTTCTCCTCCCGGGGTCGCAAACCCATTCATTTCAAGGATCTTGCCCCGCCAACGCCAATCTAAAATCTAAAATCTAAAATCTAAAATTCCATGACTAACTCTTACACAATTAAAATTCATAACAGACAGACAGGCGATCGCCACACCGTGCGAGTACCCGAAGACCGCTACATCCTCCAAAGCGCCGAAAACCAAGGAGTAGAATTGCCCTTTTCCTGTCGCAACGGCGCTTGTACCGCCTGTGCGGTGCGCGTCAAGTCGGGGGAACTGTACCAGCCAGAAGCAATGGGGCTTTCTGTGGAACTGCAAAAAGAAGGTTATGCCCTGCTGTGCGTCAGCTATCCCCGTTCCAACATCGAGGTAGAGACGCAAGACGAAGACGAAGTGTACGAACTGCAATTCGGCCGTTACTTCGGCAAAGGTAAAGTTAGAGCAGGTTTGCCGTTGGATGAAGAATAAGGCAACTTGATAAATTATCAACTACCAATTATCCATGCTTTATCGGTTATGTGCGATCGCCCTTTGTCTGTTGCTAGCTAGCTGCCAAAAACCAGAAATTCCCCAAGGTACGATCGCCAAAGTAGAAAGGGCCATCAGCGGCCAAACAATCGAAGTTATCAGTACAGCCGACAAAATAGCCTTATTAGAACAAATCAGGCTGATTGGTATTGATGCGCCGGATTTAAAACAGCAGCCTTGGGGAGAAGCAGCCAAACAAAGACTAGAACAGCTAATTGGGGGAAAACAGGTATTGTTAGAATCCGACATCCAAGAGAAAGACCAGTTCGATCGCAAACTAGCCTACTTGTGGCAAGATAAAATTTTGCTCAACGAACAGCTAATCAAAGAAGGTTATGCCCTGGCATCAGTGCGATCGCCCAACACCAAATATCAGCAGCGCCTCGTGAACGCTCAAGAATGGGCGAGACTCATGGGTAAAGGCCTGTGGAATCCAGAACGAGCCTTGCGCCAAACTCCCGCAGAATTTCGCCAGCAAAATCGGAAATAATCATGAGTCATTAGTCATTAGTCAAGGACTAAAAACTCCTCAGTTATAACTAATAACTAATGAGCAATGATTTCATTCTTCCCTCTTCCTTCTTCCCTCTTCCTTCTTCCTTCTTCCTTCTTCCCTCTTCCTTCGTGTCCTTCGCGTCTTCGCGGTTCGTACTTCCCTCTTCCTAATGACTGACACTCAACTGCAAAACTTCTTAGAAATAGCCACCGAAGCAGCCCTAGCCGCCGGTTCCGTCCTGAAATCTTTCTGCGGAAAATTAGAAAAAATTCAAGAAAAAGGTCGCTCGGGCGATTTAGTAACAGAAGCCGACAAAGCCTCAGAAGCCGTCATCTTAGAAATTCTCGGTCGCCACGTACCCGACCACGCCATCCTCGCCGAAGAATCCGGCAAATTAGGGGATGCAACTAGCAAATACCTGTGGGCGATCGACCCTTTGGACGGTACCACCAATTATGCTCATCAATATCCTTTTTGGGCCGTGTCGATCGGACTTTTAATCGACGGCATACCACAAATTGGAGTAATTTACGACCCTTTTCATAACGAATTGTTTCGGGCAGGCAAAGGATTGGGAGCAACCTGCAACCGTTCGCCGATCGAAGTTTCCCAAATCTCAGAATTGAGAACCAGCTTGCTAGTCACCGGCTTTGCATACGATCGGCGCGAAACAGCAGACAATAACTATGCCGAATTCTGTCACCTCACCCACCTCACCCAAGGCGTGCGGCGCAGCGGTTCCGCCTCCCTAGACCTCGCGCACCTGGCGATGGGGCGATCGGACGGATACTGGGAACGGGGACTCGCCCCTTGGGACGTAGCAGCAGGTGTAGTCATCGTCTCCGAAGCCGGAGGTCAAATTACAGCTTATGACGGTAGTGCCTTTGAGATGAACTCGGGTCGGATTTTGGCCACAAACGGCAAAATACACGCCGAACTCAGCGGCGCACTGCTAGCCGTTCCTCCCTTATCTTCTTGGAAGTAGCGCCCCCCAGCAATAGATCGGGGGTAGTACGGGGGTCACAACCCCTTGACTCAAGCTACATTAAAGAATAGTGAAAAGCCAGGAAAGGAAGAGTAAAAGTTATGTCTTTTGAAATGACAAAAGGGCTGTTCAAGTATGACTTTACGGATCAGCACGCAATTTTGGGAATTCCCTTAGACGCCGAGTTTAACGACATCCGCAAGCGCTACATGAAAATCGCCCGCCGCTTGCATTCGGATACTTGCTCTTTTGAAAGCCAAGCCGATAAAGATTGGGCTAACCAATTTTTGTCAAAAGTAGTCAATCCGGCTTACAACAAATTCTCCAAGGAAAGCGATCGCAAAGAATACAGCCTGCTATTAGCAGCCATCGGCAAGCGCGTCGTTAAAGAACAGGCGAAAATGCAAATTGAAAGCGAAGCAGCCAAACAGTTAGCTACCGCTCAAAATTGGGAAGAAGCTTACAAAACAGCAGTTAGCAAACTCGCTCTCAAGCAGTACGAATCAGTTAAGGAAACGCAAGAGGCGATAAATCAAATTAGCGAACTTAACATGGTTTACCTGCTGCGAAAAGAGCGTGGCATTGCAACCCCGCCGCCACCACCCCCAACCGACGATAAACGGCTAAAAAAAACAGACCCCCCAACCCCAACCCCAACCCCAACCCCAACCCCAATTCAAGTAACGCAGCCGCGCCCAGACTCGCCGGCCGAACCCTATTGCCGCCGAGCTCAAGGATTCATGGACAGCAAAAGTTACGCCAAAGCAATTTTAGAGTTGAAAGAAGGGGTGAAACGCGATCCGAAATACAGCAAGGCTCACGCTATGTTAGCAATGTGTTACGTTGAACAAAATCAAGCCACAATGGCAAAACTTGAGATGAACAAAGCTTTGGCATCAAATCCTGAAGAACCGACGGCTTTAGAGGTTAAGAAAAAGCTGGAACAAGCTTCCGCAAAGGCCAAAAAAGGTGATGATAAACCAGGATTTTTTGCAAGTTTGTTTGGCGGGAAGAAGAAGTAAGAAGTTGTGAGTTGTGAGTCAGGAATATTTAGAAATTGGTAAACTGCTCAGCAGTGAAGTGATCTCGCTCTAAACAATCAAGACTGGGTGAGATCACATCCGATCGCAGTCGGAATTATACCGTCAATATGAGCGTCCCGCGATCGCGGGTGCTCCAGAAAGAGCGGGACGCTTGCACTGACCGGGAAAATGATTATTCCCATGCAAACCAAAACGCTATCACGCCTTAATTTGTTAAAGTCGAAGGTTAAGCTTGCCTGATTCGACTTTAACCGCGTTCCCTAAAGCTAAGCTTCTAAGCCCAATCTAAAATCTAAAATCTAAAATCTAAAATTGATATGACACCTTAATTTGTTAAAGTCGAATGTTAAGCTTGCCTGGTTCGACTTTAACACCGTCCATAAAGCTAAGCTTCTGGGCCCAATCTAAAATCTAAAGTCTAAAATCTAAAATTGATATGGTTCACCAACCCCCATCCGGTGCAAGAGATTTATTGCCCCTTGACGTTGCTCAAAAAATTTCGATCGAACGGCGCTTGCAGCAGGTTTTTCACCGCTGGGGCTACCACCGGATTATTACCTCTACTCTAGAAAGGCTGGAGACATTGATGGCTGGGGGTGCGATCGACCGATCGACCTTAATTCAACTGCAAGACGCCGAGGATGGAGAACTTGGTTTGCGGCCGGAATTGACAGCATCCATCGCCCGGGCGGCTGCAATGCGGATGGCCGGGACTCGCTGGCAGCCTCAGCGCCTCTACTACAATGCTAACGTGTTCCGCAAAGGCCCAGATACTGGCTCAGGCGGGCAACAGGAGTTCTATCAAGCTGGCGTAGAGCTCCTAGGCGCGGGGGGGGCGGTTGCAGATGCGGAAGTGCTGCTGCTGCTGTCTGAGTGCTTGCAGAGCTTGGAAATTGATGACTGGCATTTGGTTTTGGGAGAAGCGGGCTTGACTGCAACATTGCTAGAACAGTTTCCGCCAAACGTGCGCCAAAAAGTTCGGGGGGCGATCGCCAATCTCGATCGAATTGCCTTGGAAACTTTGCCGCTGTCAACCGAATTGCGAGAAAGAGCTCTGCTGTTATTTGACTTGCGCGGCCGCCCAGAAGAGGTGTTGCCAATTGTTGCCAAGCTGGATTTAGATTTGCCGCAGCAAGCCGCGTTAAACAATCTCAAATCGGCGATCGAATTGCTGCACCAATGCCAGTCAAAAATTCCCAATCTAAAATCTCACATTCACCTCGATTTGAGTTTAATTCAAACATTTGACTACTACACTGGAATTGTGTTTGAAGTTGTCAGCAGCAGCAAGACAGGACAGCGAGTTTTAGGACAAGGGGGACGCTACGACCAACTGTTGGGACTGTTCGACCCGCAAGGGCAAAATTCCCCCGGCATCGGGTTTTGTCTGAATATTGAAGATTTGCACCAAGTTTTGCTGACAGAGGGGCAATTGCCCAGCCAGACGCCAGCTAGCGACTGGTTGGTTGTGGCTCAAACTCCTGAAGCTAGTGCAGCCGCGTTTGCTTACGCTCGCAAACTCCGAGACTCTACTCACCTAGTTCGGGTGGAAATAGATTTAGAGAGTTGGGAGACAGCAGAGTCGGCGCGGGAATACGCGCGCGATCGACGAATTGCTCAAATTGCTTGGGTAAATGCCGAAGGATTGCCAACAATTGAAACGGTAAATTAGGCTAATTGGTAATTGGTAATTAGTAGTTGGTAATTGGTTAAAAATCACCCGATATGATATTATGTATCCTGCTGATTCAGAGAAGGTTTTGCCAATTACTAATTGCTAATTCCCTATCTACCTAAAATGTTTTGAGAGAACACTATGGCACACACTATTGTTACGAATATTTGCGAGGGAATTGCTGATTGCGTTGGCGCTTGTCCGGTTGCTTGCATTCATCCCGGCCCTGGCAAAAATGTCAAGGGTACTGATTGGTTTTGGATTGATTTTGATACCTGCATTGACTGCGGCATTTGTTTGCAGGTTTGTCCTGTCGAAGGTGCGATCGTTCCAGATGAGCGACCTGAGTTGCAGCAAACTCCCTCTTAATTGCAACTTGATTGCAATTGAGGGCTAAATAGCTACATTAACTAAGGGGTAAGGTGCGCGACCGGGCGCACCCTACAGTAACTTTTTTATGAACCGCAGAGGGCGCAGAGGACACAGAGAATAGGAGTGAGAAATAGTGGAAAAATCTAACGTTTAGATATCTAAGTGCAGGTAATTAATGAGGTTACTTTTGTGAGTTCTTTCTCTTCCCTTATCTTGTCTTCATACCCTTAGGGAACGGCTTCGCCGAACGTGTCCTTCGCGTCTTCGCGGTTCGTTTAAAAAAAAGCCCGATCGCACTTTACAAAACAATCTACAATAAAATCCTATGCAGCCGATCGCACTTTCCGACTCTCATATTTTATCCATGCGTACCCACGCCGAAAGCGCTTATCCTGAAGAATGCTGCGGTTTGTTGCTCGGTCGAGTTACTGGCGGTGTTAAAACTTTGGTAGAAGTTTGGGCGACTGACAATGCTTGGAGTGCTGAGGCTGAGGAGAATTGGCCTGAACAAAAAGGATTGACAGAAAGACGCAGATATGCTATTAAGCCCGAAGATATGTTGCGGGCGATGAAACATGGGCGCGATCGCACTCTGGATATTATCGGTATATATCATTCTCACACGGATTGTCCCGCAGTGCCCTCAGAGTGCGATCGGACATTGGCCTGGGCCGAATACTCTTACATCATTGTGTCCGTCCGACAAGGCTGTTCGGAAGACCTCCGCAGTTGGAGTCTTGACGGAGAGGGGAACTTTCAAGCAGAGGAAATTCGCCTAGTGGAACCGACTGAGATTAAGAAATAATTAGTAAAAATAACAAACACGCAAAAATGCGAAAGATTCAGATAGGATGTAATTCAAAATCTGCGCTACACACAATATCATGCTAAATCCTAATCTGGACGAGATCCAGCTCAACAAACAAGAATACGAACGCTACTCTCGCCACCTGATCCTGCCAGAAGTTGGATTGGAAGGGCAAAAGCGTCTCAAAGCTGCCAGCGTGCTCTGCATCGGTACGGGAGGCCTCGGTTCGCCGCTGCTGCTGTATTTAGCAGCCGCCGGTGTTGGCCGCATTGGGATTGTAGACTTTGATGTTGTAGACCATTCTAATTTGCAGCGGCAAGTAATTCACGGCACTTCTTGGGTTGGGAAACCGAAGATTGAGTCGGCTAAAAATCGGATTTTAGAAATTAATCCTTTTTGCCAAGTTGATTTGTACGAAACTCGCGTTAGTTCGGAAAATGCGATCGACATTGCCACTCCTTACGATATCATTATCGACGGCACGGACAATTTCCCGACTCGCTATTTGATGAACGACGTTTGCGTGCTTTTAAACAAGCCCAACGTCTACGGTTCTATCTTCCGATTTGAAGGGCAAGCAACAGTTTTCAACTACGAAGGCGGCCCGAATTACCGCGATTTGTACCCAGAACCCCCGCCTCCTGGGATGGTTCCTTCTTGTGCAGAAGGCGGCGTTTTAGGCGTTTTGTGCGGAGTTGTCGGTTCTATCCAAGCAACGGAAGCTATCAAGATTATCTTGGGTCAAGGCACTACTTTGAGCGGCAGACTGTTGCTTTACAATGCCTTAGATATGACGTTCCGGCAATTGAAACTGCGGCCGAATCCAGTACGCCCAGTAATTGAAAAGTTAATCGATTACGAAGAATTCTGCGGCATTCCTCAATCAAAAGCGCAGGAAGCAAGTCAGCAAACGCAAATTCCTGAGATGACTGTCGCAGAACTTAAAGAGTTAATCGACAGCGGTGCGAAGGATTTTGTATTGTTAGATGTTCGCAATCCCAACGAGTATCAAATTTGTCAAATTCCTGGGTCGGTTCTGGTTCCTTTGCCGGATATCGAACACGGCGCAGGTGTCGCTAAGGTCAAGGAATTGTTGAACGGCCACCGCTTGATTGCACACTGCAAAATGGGCGGACGTTCTGCGAAGGCTTTGGGGATTTTGAAGGAAGCTGGAATTGAGGGGATTAATGTTAAGGGCGGGATTACTGCTTGGAGTGAAGAAGTAGACCCATCTGTACCTCAATATTAAGCTCAATCTTTTTCTGGGGCGGGTGATTTGCCCGCCCGGAACCGGGATTATGGCGGCGGCAACTGTTTATTTCTACTTAGTAGATTCTTGAACTTACCTAGTAGATTCTTGAACTTGGCACTCCACATAACCAAAAGCGAAACCCCAAACCCCGCACCGATACTAATCAACAATACGAAGGCAAAAGAATTAATTCCCACCTTCAGGAAAGGCAAAGGCAAAGCAACTATTTGATTCGGCGGGTCTTGTGTAATTAAATAAGGAGAACTGCCAGCCACTACCCCGGCTACTCCCAAACCAAAGCCGACAGCTTGAAGCGTTACCTCTAGTTTCGCATCCCGATAAGCTTCTTCGATCGCCACAATAGCTCTAATTGCCTCGGTTGCTTGGTCTAGCAAGCCCGAACCGTGTTTGAAATAGCCTAAATCTGCTTGAATCTGCCTTTGAAACTGCGGGCAAGTTTCTTTACTGAATGCTGCGAGGAAACTTAAATCGGCATCACTATCATCGTACTTTTTAGCTGCTTTGATGTCAAGACTTATTTTATTTAATTTATCTTGGTAATTTTGGGCGTGAATGGCGATCGTATTTTGGCGAAACTCCAAATCAATTAGCATCCGGGAATACTTCACAGCCCGAGGTGGCATCTCAATCATCTGACGTTTAAGATGTTCTAATTCCTCCTCCTTTAAACCCGCACCTTTCGATTGCCTTTGCTGAGCTTGATCTCGCTGCAAATACTTAAAAGTTTTGTCAATCGCCAGTTCAATTTGTCTGTATTCCTCGCGAGTCACCTGGTAAAGCTTGCGGCTGTCGTGATAAGCGCGAAAAATCTTATTTCGGTATAAAAACAAATCCATAAAATCGCTGTACCGCGTCTCATCCCAGATTTCATCAGTTGCGGAACTGTTGAAAAACCAGATAATAATGTGACAGTAACTATCGGGCTGACTCGGATTACGATACTCCAAAATCGGACTGGCGAATAACTCGCCTTGACGGTAAAAATCCGGCAGATTTTGACCAGAAATCAACTTTTCCAGACACTGTTTGCCTAAAGCTTGGAGAAACTGTGAATCTGCCCGCGCCGCCTGATTTTGTTCGACACTCAGCCAAGCTGTAAGCAGCAGAGTTTGCCCGAAATAACTCTGCACGAAATCCGGCAGCAAGCAGTTATCTGGATTAAACTCCTTGAAGATGCTAACATCGACAGCAGGTGTTTTAATGCCGTTAAGTTTTTCAGGGACAAAAATTTTTAAACCCAGGGCATAGCTGTCATCCATTCGCAGCGGTAGGGCAAAACCCTTGAGAGTAATTGGCTGATTTTCAACCGAAATCTCCTTAGCAAAGGCAAGGGAATTACGGTTTCCAACAACTTGTTTATTAATCAGGTTAACTCGCCAGCCGACAGGTTCCTCTTTTTTGTGCAAATAGCTGTCATTAAATTTTGTAGTGACTGCTAATTTAGTTTGCAAAATCTCATCGCACTTCTGCCACAAACTGGCGAACTCCACAGGGGAATTAGACTCGGATTCTAGGGCTTTGCAGAGGTGAAAGGCAAATAAATAAACGTTGGGGGCATAGATTTTGCTACTTGGAGTCATTGCTGGTATCTGATTGATTATTTGCTGCGATTTATTGAAGCTTTTTGTAGCTATCTTCAATGCTGGTACGCAGAGTTTGAGTGATATTGGTTAGTGGCGGTGTTGTACTTGGGGTGGGTTCGCCCGCATCGTCGAAATCTTTCCGCAGCAGACTCTCTCTTAATTTCTCTCCCAATCCATTCTTGCCACACCACTTGCTGATAGTAAAAGCAATGGGAAACAATTCATCATCTGCGGATTCTGCTATTTCTTCCTTTAATTGGGGTAAATTTTTCCATGCTGTAGGCGTGAAGATACCCGGATTTTCGTGCAGCCATTTGAGAAAGATAGTGATAACTTTGTCAGGTTCCATTGTAATTACTCCCGTGATGAAAAGATATAAATTTGTGGGGGCAGCTTTCAGTAACAATAATTGCCTGAAATCGACAATCTCTCAAACCGGCCCCCACGCAACGAAAAATCATGACCTACATTTTAACATTTGATGCAAATTTCAGGTTGATGTGGGTTATTGGTGGGGTGGGGGCGGGTTTATGTAGATTGTTGGTCATCGTTATATATTGTTTGTAAAACCCGCCCATACAAAATTATGATGGCACGCCTAACTTAATATCCCGTCGCACAGAATGCCGCCCAATATTTCGGATCGCGGAACGGCTGTTCCTCACTCGAAGATATTAACCACAATTCCACACTCTGTCTAGATTTTTTATCTAAATTTAACAATTCTACCCAAACTCGAAAATCCTCAATACTCACGCCGCGCATCCAGTTTTGCGCCGCATTCAAAGCGACTGCTACTGAATCTGCATCCGGCAATTCTTGATAAAATTTAATCATCAAAATTGCAGTGGCAAAATCATCGACAGCCCACAGACTGCTGACAACATTCATGCTACCCGCATACAAAAAACCGCTGGGTAAACCAATGTATTCATCCGTCATTGCGGTTGAGTCGGTTAACCCGGTTTCGCAGGCGGAAAGTGTGACGAGACTGCACTGCGGTAACTGCAAATCGGCAAAGATTTCTCGCAGGGTGAGGCATCTTTCTGGGATGGCTTTTCTGCCGCTGCGTAGGGTGACATAGCGCTGTTTTTCATGGGGCTGATTTGACTCTGGGGGCGGGGGTGAGGTTTGCGGTTCCAGGGAATCGGCTAAGACTAGGGATGACAGCAGCGGATTGTCAAAGTTGAATACGCCGTGACAGGAAAAGTGCAGGTAGCTGGTGTTTGAGAGGTTTTCTCTGTTGTCGTTGAGGGCGGTTTTTGTGGCTTGTTTTTTGAGTAAAATTTGATGGGGATTGAATCGGGCTTTGATGGTTTCTACTTCCATGTCGGCGTTGAATAAATCTTCGGTGGGATTCTGGAGGGCAAATAGTTGTTGCTGATGTGGTGGGGTGGATTTTCTGGTGGTGAGGCGATTTTTTACGAGTTCCAGCAGTTGCAAGCTGGGGCTGTATTTCACGCCGGCGGGGAAGCAGTCTAACAAGTACCTCGTAGGGGCGGTGCCCCCGTGCCCGCCCTCTGAGGTGAATGGTAAGGCGTGGAGGGGGAATAAGTGCAGGTAACGGTGGGGTACTAGGATTAGTTGTTTGCAGTTGGGGGATATGTGGGCGATTATCTCGTTTAGTCGCAGGATTTCTGAGAGTTTTTGGAGTTTTTGGGATAGGGTATTGTGCCAGGTTTGGTTGGTTTTTTTGTCGCGGTATTCGTCGAGATAGTTGTTTTTCCAGGTTTCTAATTCGGCTATTTCGGTTGTGGTATATGTGACTGGCTTTATGCTGTCGCGGGTGAGGATAAATGCAGATCCGCCCCAGCTATCCTCGGAGTTGGAGTTATTGCCGATGTACCATTCTATGATTGCTGTTTCAGTGTCTAAGGTTTGTTGGAATTTGGTGATGTTGATGGGTTGGACTTTTTGAGTTAGGGAGAATTCTGGTTCTCGCTGTTTTATCTGTTCCAGCAGTTGTGTTAGTTGCTGTAAGGTTGTTTCTAATTTGGCTTTTTGTTGTTGGAAATATTCGGGGCTGAGGCTGCGGGTTTGGGTTGTGCGTTGTGAGGGAGAGTCTTCGGGAACCCCCCCCGGCCTCCCCTTGGTAAGGGGGGGAGAAAGAGGGGGAGGAGATGGGGTTTCTGTTTCTAGCAGTTGTTGGGAGGCGGCGATTTGGCGGCGCAGGTTTTGGAGTTGCTGTTTCTCAGTGTCGGTGGCTGTTTTGGGGTAGATTTCGCTGTTGGTGAAGAGTTCGACTAGGTAGCGGGATTTGCTGCGTTCTACGGTTTGGACTGCTTTGTGATATTGTTGGTGGTTGATGCAGGATTGCATCATTTTTTCGTAGATGTTGAGGTTTTCTTCGATGATTTCTCGTTTGCGGTTGTCGGATGTTATCCACTCGCGGCTTTGTTCGACTGCTTCGATGGCTTTTTCGTAGCCGAAGATGGCTGTTTCCCACAAGCTTTCGGCAAATCCTAAATTGCCTAAGTTTCGCCCTGTTTGCAGACAGTCAAGGGGTAAGGTGGTAGGAGTGCGAAATTCTAAAGCTTCTTTATGACATTTAATCGCCCTTTCTAAATTATCACCCCTGTCTCCCTTGATTCTGTTACTGTAAGCAAGTGCCAAATTATTTTGAGTCTTTGCCCAATCTTGGGGAAAAGCTGGGCGGGTGTAAACTTGTAAAGCTGCTTCATAAAGTGCGATCGCCCTTTCGATATTCTCACCCCCTTCTCCCTTGATTCTCTCACCGTAAGCAATTGCCAAATTATTTTGAGTCGTCGCCCAATCTTGGGGAAAAGCAGGACGGGTACTAACTTGTAAAGCGGCTTCATAAAATGCGATCGCCTTTTCGATATTCTCACCCCGTTCTCCCTTGATTCTGTTACTGTAAGCAAGTGCCAAATTATTTTGAGTCTGAGCCCAATCTTGAGGAAAAGCATCGCGGGTACGAACTTGTAAAGCTGCTTGATAAAATGCGATCGCCCTTTCGATATTCTCACCCCGTTCTCCCTTGATTCTCTCACTGTAAGCATTTGCCAAATTATTTTGAGTCGTCGCCCAATCTTGGGGAAAAGCATCGCGGGTACGAACTTGTAAAGCTGCTTCAAAAAATGCGATCGCCTTTTCGATATTCTCACCCCGTTCTCCTTTGATTCTGTTACGGTAAGCTTCTCCCA